>NZ_JBQZXC010000063.1:0-20308 GCF_053555815.1 Shigella sp. SIG6
TTAACTGTCCAACTTTTTGGGGTCAGTACAAAGTGAGGCTACCCTATGCCTGAACACCATAAGGTTAGCCTCTTACTCGTTGGAAATCAACACAGGGGGCTGGGAATGCCGCAGAAATATAGATTACTTTCTTTAATAGTGATTTGTTTCACGCTTTTATTTTTCACCTGGATGATAAGAGATTCACTGTGTGAATTGCATATTAAACAGGAGAGTTATGAGCTGGCGGCGTTTTTAGCCTACAAATTGAAAGAGTAAGAGTCTTCGGCGGGAAATTATTCCCGCCTTACTTACGGCGTTGCGCATTCTCATTGCACCCACATTTATTCTTCACAAAAATAATAATAGATTTTATTACGCGATCGATTATTTATTTCCTGAAAAAAAATAAAAAAATCCCCGCCAAATGGCAGGGATCTTAGATTCTGTGCTTTTAAGCAGAGATTACAGGCTGGTTACGTTACCAGCTGCCGGGCCTTTAGCGCCGCTTTCGATGGTGAAGGACACTTTCTGACCTTCGTCCAGAGATTTGTAACCATCGTTCTGGATAGCAGAGAAGTGTACGAACACATCTTTAGAGCCATCGTCAGGAGTGATGAAGCCGAAGCCTTTGTCAGCGTTGAACCATTTTACGATACCAGTCATTTTACCGGACATAGTGTATTACCTTTAATAATTAAGTGTGCCTTTCGGCGATATGGCGTGCTTTACAGATTTTGAAGCGTTAAAGGAATGTGCACTACGAGGGGTATCAACGATAACTCTTGAAGGGACTTGCCTTACTACACTGCTTTAATGGTCTGTACGTCAAACCGTTGATGTGCATTAAGCCACTCATTGGCGGGTGATGCAACAATTATTTTTCATATTTATGATTAATCGGTTGGAAAACGGTCCTGTCATCAGGACCGTAAACAGCAATAAAGTGGATAAAAGTCTATTTCATCAACTGCTTACTTAATGCCGGGTTGGCTTGAATCAAACGCATCAATTTTAGTTCGGCACTTGAAGGCTTCACGCGTCTGGATTCCCATTCCTTTACCATGGCGACTGATACGCCCAAAACCCGGGCGAAATCATCGATTTTTAATCCTGTCCCTTTTCGTAACTGCTCAATTTCGGTACAGGACGTTGTTCTGTGCGTCAGGGTAATTTTCTGCGTTTCATCTTTAAAAACAATCTGTTCCAGGCTGCTCAACAGCTCATGCATTGGATCTTTATATTCCATTGAAAACTCCTCAAATCACACTGCGGGATCGTGAATTGCATCGAAGCTCATTAAGAATAGTCGGGAAAAGCAGACACAGCGGAGTGAAGTCAGGGCATGCTCTGGCTATGATTCGATTCAGCCTGTCATTTAGCGTGACTTATAGCCACCTAACGATCTGATAAATGCCGATATATCTCTTATCACTCCTGTTTTGTAAAGATTTCGCAAATCTAACCTTCTGCGAAGGCGTAAATCTCTGGCTACAAAAAAGGCAACGGCACTATCATTTTTTAACAATGAAACAACAAATTAACCTTGTTTCATTTTCTCCATGATTTTACCAGGAAGATTACGTAGAAAGGGTATCCTGCAAGCCTGTCCTAGACTATCCTTGTCACGTCAGACACGCGTGTGTCGTTGTGCGCTTTTTTTGGGTGAAAGGAGTAAGAAAATGGCGACAGGAAAGTCCTGCTCTCGCTGGTTTGCGCCTCTTGCGGCGTTATTAATGGTAGTTAGCCTGAGTGGGTGTTTTGATAAAGAAGGCGATCAGCGTAAAGCGTTTATCGACTTCCTGCAGAATACAGTGATGCGTAGCGGTGAACGTCTACCAACCCTGACTGCCGATCAGAAAAAACAGTTTGGTCCTTTTGTCTCTGATTACGCGATTCTGTATGGTTATTCTCAGCAGGTGAATCAGGCGATGGATTCCGGTCTGCGCCCGGTCGTAGACAGCGTTAACGCAATTCGCGTACCGCAGGATTACGTTACGCAAAGCGGTCCGCTGCGTGAAATGAATGGTTCGCTGGGTGTGCTGGCGCAACAACTGCAAAATGCGAAGTTGCAGGCCGATGCTGCGCACTCTGCGCTAAAACAGAGCGATGACCTGAAACCGGTATTTGATCAGGCATTCACCAAAGTGGTAACGACGCCAGCTGATGCATTGCAACCGTTGATTCCGGCGGCACAAACTTTCACGCAACAACTGGTGATGGTTGGAGACTACATTGCTCAGCAAGGTACTCAGGTGAGCTTTGTCGCAAATGGCATCCAGTTCCCGACTTCACAGCAGGCAAGTGAATATAACAAACTGATTGCGCCATTACCGGCACAACATCAGGCGTTTAATCAGGCCTGGACTACAGCAGTTACTGCAACCCAATAAAGAGTAAAAGCCCGAGCGATTATCGGGCTTTACTTCACGCAGTCGCGGCTTAGTCCGCGACGTGAGGATTCACACAGTTCTTCTCAACCTTTCCTTGTAACGCATCAATCAAATTATCCACGGCACAGGCGGCCATGCCATAACGCGTCTCATGGGTGGCAGATCCAATATGCGGTACTGCGACGACGTTGGCCATTGAGAGCAACGGCGAATCTACGGACAGTGGCTCTTGTTCGAAGACATCCAGCCCGGCGGCGTGAATTTCGCCTTTCTGCAATGCTGCGATCAGTGCATTTTCGTCAACCACCGGGCCACGTCCGGCATTAATGAAAATGGCGGAGGATTTCATTTTGGCGAATTGTTCTGCGCCAAACAGATGATGCGTCTCATCAGTTAACGGCAGGATCAGGCAAACGAAATCTGACTCTTGTAACAGAGTATCCAAATCGCAGTAGCGGGCGTTGAAGCGTTCTTCTGCTTCTTTATGGTGGCGGCGCGCGTTATAGAGGATGGGCATGTTGAAGCCAAAGTGCGCACGTTGTGCCAGCGCCATGCCGATCCGTCCCATCCCGACAATGCCCAGTGTTTTATGGTGAACGTCAGTGCCGTACCAGTCCGGGCCTATGCTCGCGGTCCATTCGCCTGCTTTTACCCGTTCTGCTACCTCCACAACCCGACGAGCGGTAGACAACACCAGCGCCATCAGCGTATCGGCGACGGTTTCTGTTAATACGGTTGGCGTGTGCATCAGCAGAATTTTTCGGGCGGTAAGCACATCGACATCAAAATTGTCATAGCCGACGGAGATCGTTGATGTGGCACGCAGTTTCGGCATTTTTTCCAGCAATGCGGCATCTACATTCTCGTTTGAACCCAGTAAACCTTCAGCTTCTGCAAAAATTGCTGCATTTTGAACGACGGTTTGTGGGCTGAGGTTTGCCACCTGGTGAACTGTGAAATGCGCTTGCAGGCGTTGCAGTAAATCATCAGGTAAGGCTTTGTAGAGGATAACGGACGGCTTCATGCTTCTCTCCATTCACTGATAAGGCGATCACCTTAGCCTGAAATATGATGAAGGAAAACTGAAGAATGCCAGGTGATTTCTGCATCACCTGGCATGAAAGGGATTACAGCGGGCTTAAGGTAATTTCTACACGGCGGTTTTGCGCCTTACCTTCTGCGGTGCTGTTGCTGGCGATTGGGTTAGCCGGGCCAAGGCCCTGAGTACGGATGCGGCTGGCGTCCACGCCCTGGGTGATCAACGCGCTGGCAACGGAATCCGCACGCTGCTGGGAGAGACGCATGTTCAGGTCGTGCCCCCCCGTGCTGTCGGTATAACCAATCACGTTAACCGCCGTTTTCGGATACTCTTTCAGCACCATTGCCACGCCGGTCAGGGTGTTAGCGCCTGCCGGTTTCAGGGGCGCGCTGCTGCTGTCGAAGGTCACATTGTTCGGCATATTGAGGATAATGTTATCCCCGCTGCGGGTTACGCTAACACCAGTGCCGCGCATTTTGTCACGCAGCTTCGCTTCCTGCACATCCATGTAATAACCCACGCCGCCGCCCAGAGCTGCGCCTGCTGCTGCGCCAATCAGCGCGCCTTTACCGCGATCTTTCTTCGAAGAAGAGAGCGCACCAATACCCGCGCCCACGAGAGAGCCCAGACCTGCGCCGATAGCAGATTTGCCTGCTTCGCGTTCGCCGGTGTAAGGGTTAGTTGTGCAGCCAGATACCGCCAGAGCGCCACTCACTACGGCGGCAATAAGATAAACACGTTTCTTCATTGTTAATCCTTAATAACCTTTTTATTCTTTGCCACGGGTTCCGTGGCGGGAGATTATGCCGCGTGAACATGAAGATTATTCCTGGGAATACTCGGAAATTTGTAAGTAATATTTAACTGCTCAATACATCTAACCTTTCAGGAGTCTTCGGTTTGGACAACTCATCCTCACGATATTCCGTTCTGACTGCCGCCCACTGGGGGCCCATGCTGGTTGAAACCGACGGCGAAACCGTGTTTAGCTCGCGTGGCGCGTTAGCCACAGGAATGGAAAACTCCTTGCAGAGCGCGGTTCGCGACCAGGTTCACAGCAATACGCGGGTACGATTTCCAATGGTGCGCAAAGGCTTTCTCGCGTCACCGGAAAACCCGCAAGGCATTCGTGGGCAGGATGAATTTGTTCGCGTGAGTTGGGATGAGGCGCTGGATCTTATTCACCAACAACATAAACGCATTCGTGAGGCTTATGGTCCGGCATCGATTTTTGCTGGTTCCTACGGCTGGCGTTCAAACGGCGTGCTGCATAAGGCCTCGACATTATTACAACGCTATATGGCGCTGGCAGGCGGTTATACCGGGCATCTGGGGGATTATTCGACCGGTGCGGCACAGGCGATCATGCCGTATGTCGTAGGTGGCAGCGAAGTTTATCAACAGCAAACCAGTTGGCCGCTGGTGCTGGAACATAGCGATGTCGTGGTGTTGTGGAGTGCTAACCCACTCAATACGCTGAAAATTGCGTGGAATGCATCCGATGAGCAGGGGCTTTCTTACTTTTCCGCACTGCGTGACAGTGGGAAAAAGCTGATCTGCATTGATCCAATGCGATCGGAAACCGTCGATTTCTTTGGCGATAAAATGGAGTGGGTGGCACCGCACATGGGCACCGATGTTGCGCTGATGCTGGGGATCGCCCATACGCTGGTGGAAAATGGTTGGCACGACGAAGCGTTTCTGGCGCGTTGCACCACAGGTTATGCCGTCTTCGCCTCTTATTTGCTGGGCGAGAGTGACGGAATAGCGAAAAACGCCGAATGGGCGGCAGAGATTTGTGGTGTTGGCGCAGCGAAAATCCGCGAGCTGGCGGCTATTTTCCACCAAAATACCACCATGCTGATGGCAGGCTGGGGAATGCAGCGCCAACAGTTTGGTGAGCAAAAACACTGGATGATCGTCACGCTGGCAGCAATGTTGGGGCAAATCGGCACACCCGGCGGCGGTTTTGGTCTTTCTTACCATTTTGCCAATGGTGGTAACCCCACGCGGCGTTCTGCGGTGCTCTCTTCCATGCAGGGCAGCTTGCCGGGTGGCTGCGATGCGGTGGATAAAATCCCTGTTGCCCGCATTGTTGAAGCACTGGAAAACCCTGGTGGCGCATATCAACACAACGGTATGAACCGACATTTCCCGGATATTCGTTTTATCTGGTGGGCGGGCGGTGCCAACTTTACTCATCATCAGGATACCAATCGTCTGATCCGTGCCTGGCAAAAACCGGAGCTGGTGGTGATCTCTGAATGCTTCTGGACGGCGGCGGCGAAACACGCGGATATCGTTCTGCCTGCGACTACCTCTTTTGAGCGTAATGATCTCACCATGACCGGTGATTACAGTAATCAGCATCTGGTGCCGATGAAGCAAGTGGTGCCGCCACGCTATGAAGCGCGTAATGATTTTGATGTTTTTGCCGAGTTGAGTGAACGTTGGGAGAAGGGCGGCTATGCGCGGTTTACGGAAGGAAAAAGTCAGCTGCAATGGCTGGAAACGTTTTATAACGTTGCCCGGCAGCGCGGGGCAAGCCAGCAGGTTGAATTGCCGCCATTTGCTGAGTTCTGGCAAGCCAACCAGTTAATTGAGATGCCGGAAAACCCGGACAGCGAGCGGTTTATTCGCTTCGCTGATTTTTGCCGCGATCCGCTGGCGCATCCGTTAAAAACCGCCAGCGGCAAGATTGAAATCTTCTCACAGCGTATTGCCGATTACGGTTACCCGGATTGCCCTGGGCATCCAATGTGGCTGGAGCCGGACGAATGGCAGGGCAATGCCGAACCAGAACAGTTGCAGGTACTTTCTGCCCATCCGGCGCACCGCCTGCACAGCCAGCTGAATTACAGTTCTCTGCGCGAATTGTACGCGGTAGCAAACCGTGAGCCTGTCACCATTCATCCTGACGATGCTCAGGCGCGCGGCATAACCGAAGGGGATATGGTGCGGGTGTGGAACTCCCGTGGGCAGATCCTTGCCGGAGCGGTCATTAGCGAGGGAATTAAACCTGGCGTGATTTGCATTCACGAAGGGGCATGGCCGGATCTGGATTTAACCGCTGACGGTATTTGTAAAAACGGCGCAGTGAACGTGCTGACCAAAGATCTCCCCAGCTCGCGGCTGGGGAATGGCTGTGCGGGTAATACGGCGCTGGCATGGCTGGAAAAATACAACGGTCCGGAACTGACACTTACAGCGTTTGAACCACCGGCCAGCTCATAATCCAGGTGGGTAGTTGGGTTTCATCCTGCCATGCGCAATCGACAATGTGAAAACCCTGCGCACGGTAAAAATCTATCGCCGGTTGATTTTTTTGATAAACCTCCAGCATCAGATAGGGATAGCGCTGCTGCACATACTGCATCAGCGCCTTACCAATACCGCGTCTGACGGCCTTCGGTGCGACAAACATTGCTGCCAGAAATCGGCCTTCCATAATGCTGACAAAACCGAGAAGCTTACCGTCCTCTTCCCAGACCCAGTTTTGCGCGTTGGCAAGATAGGCATCCCGCACCAGCGGAATGCAGTCACGCCAGTAATTCGCTTTTATAAAGGGATGCCCCCAGGTTGTACTTTCCAGCCACAGTTCGAGGATCGCGGGGAGTTCTGAACGTTGCGCTTCCCGAATCATGGTTTATTTCCCGGATAGCAACAGCAGCCAACCACATGATCATTCACCAGCCCACATGCCTGCATAAAGGAGTAACAGATTGTGGTGCCGACAAACTTAAAACCACGTTTTTTCAGTGCCTTAGATAGGGCGTCGGAGGCGGACGTAGATGTGGGAATTTCGCTCAACGTTGTGGCTTGTGTCACCTGTGGCTGATGATTTACAAACGACCAGACAAAGTCGGGAAACGGTTCGCCGTTCTGTTCCATTTGCAGGTACGCCCGCGCATTACCAATAATTGCCTGAATTTTCCCTCGATGGCGGATAATCCCGGCGTCCTGTACCAGTCTTTCGACATCCTCTTCCTGCATTGCTGCGACCTTCACCGGATCGAACTGATGAAAGCAGGCGCGATAGTTTTCGCGTTTTTTGAGGACGGTGATCCACGATAACCCAGCCTGCTGCCCTTCAAGGCAGATCATTTCGAACAGTTTTTTACTGTCAGTTTCAGGCACGCCCCACTCATTATCATGGTAGGCAATATAAAGCGGGTCCTGACTCACCCAGCCGCAACGTTCCATACTTTCCCTCGCTATGTACCCGATCGTAAAAATTTCAGCCGCTTTTCTTGACGCATCGGTGAAAAAGTCAATATTTAATACAGGGCTACTATGCCCGATATCCTTCATACAATGACAACAATATTGCCGAATTCGGCTCTTCCCTGGAGTCGTGTTAATGATCATAAAAAAGCGGTGGTCGCTGGCAGCTAAGCCTGCTGGCGAGCGTGGTAATCAGTGCCTTTTTTCTCAACACAGCTTACGCCTGGCAACAAGAATATATCGTTGATACGCAACCCGGACATTCCACAGAGCGTTACACCTGGGATAGTGATCATCAACCTGATTACAACGATATTTTGTCGCAACGTATTCAAAGTAGCCAAAGGGCGCTGGGACTGGAAGTCAATCTGGCGGAAGAAACTCCTGTGGATGTGACCAGCAGTATGAGTATGGGCTGGAATTTTCCTTTATATGAACAGGTTACAACCGGCCCGGTCGCGGCATTACATTACGATGGCACAACCACCTCGATGTATAACGAGTTTGGCGACAGTACTACCACGCTGACCGATCCGTTATGGCATGCCAGCGTGAGTAGCTTAGGCTGGCGTGTTGACTCCCGGCTTGGCGATCTCCGACCCTGGGCGCAAATCAGCTATAACCAGCAATTTGGCGAGAATATCTGGAAGGCGCAATCAGGCCTGAGCCGGATGACGGCGACAAACCAGAACGGCAACTGGCTGGATGTCACCGTAGGCGCTGATATGTTGCTCAATCAAAATATTGCCGCCTATGCTGCGCTAACTCAGGCAGAAAATACCACTAATAATAGCGACTATCTGTATACGATGGGGGTTAGCGCCAGATTTTAACGTAACAGTCACAATTGAAACCATTGAATAACAACAGTTGTGGCGATAGTGGGTGCTAACTTACCAAATAATAAATTTGGTGAATAATTGTCGCGTCATTCATTCCTGAACTAAGGCATTTCATTCCGTTTTTCCCCAGGCATAAAATGCACTTCGTTATGGTTGTCGGCAGAGATTTTTCCTTTTTATTACTGCAGGAATACTGCCATGACACCTTTAAATTATCAGCGTACCCGCTGGCTGACACTCATCGGTACTATCATTACCCAGTTTGCGCTGGGGTCGGTTTATACCTGGAGCCTGTTTAATGGCGCGCTTTCTGCCAAGCTGGATGCGCCGGTAAGCCAGGTCGCTTTCTCTTTCGGCTTGTTAAGTCTGGAGCTGGCAATTTCGTCTTCTGTTGCGGGCAAATTGCAGGAACGTTTTGGCGTTAAACGCGTTACCGTGGCTTCCGGCATTTTGCTGGGATTAGGCTTCTTCCTGACCGCGCATTCCAACAACCTGATGATGCTGTGGTTAAGCGCCGGTGTGCTGGTCGGTCTGGCGGATGGCGCGGGTTACCTGCTGACGCTCTCTAACTGCGTGAAGTGGTTCCCGGAGCGTAAAGGTCTGATCTCCGCGTTCGCTATCGGTTCTTATGGTCTGGGTAGCCTGGGTTTCAAATTTATCGACACGCAGCTGCTCGAAACGGTGGGTCTGGAAAAAACCTTTGTGATTTGGGGAGCGATTGCGCTGGTGATGATTGTTTTCGGCGCAACGTTAATGAAAGACGCACCAAAACAGGAAGTGAAAACCAGCAATGGTGTGGTGGAGAAAGATTACACGCTGGCAGAGTCGATGCGTAAACCGCAGTACTGGATGTTAGCGGTAATGTTCCTGACTGCCTGCATGAGCGGCCTGTACGTGATTGGGGTAGCGAAAGATATCGCCCAAAGTCTGGCACACCTTGATGTGGTTTCCGCAGCCAATGCAGTAACGGTTATTTCCATCGCTAACCTTTCAGGTCGTCTGGTGCTGGGCATTCTGTCTGACAAAATTGCCCGTATCCGTGTTATCACCATTGGTCAGGTGATTTCGCTGGTGGGTATGGCGGCCCTGCTGTTTGCACCATTAAATGCAGTGACGTTCTTTGCAGCGATTGCCTGCGTGGCATTTAACTTTGGCGGCACTATTACCGTCTTTCCATCACTGGTCAGTGAGTTCTTCGGCCTCAATAACCTGGCGAAAAACTACGGTGTGATTTACCTCGGTTTCGGTATCGGTAGCATTTTTGGTTCGATTATCGCCTCACTGTTTGGCGGTTTCTATGTGACCTTCTACGTGATTTTCGCCCTGCTGATTCTGTCATTGGCGCTTTCTACGACGATTCGTCAGCCAGAGCAGAAAATGTTGCGTGAGGCGCATGGCTCCCTTTAATGCTCAGCCGCGAGCTACTGGGCTTCAGCTTCCGTGTGCATCAAACGCATCAACGAAATGTATAAACAATGACTCGTAAAATTTGGGCCAGTTAACTGGCCCTTTTTACTGCTTTTTGTAACGCTAAAGTCTCTTTTCAAACTTGCATTTTTGTAAATTTGTGCTTCATGCACACTCTTTCCCCACACTTTTTCGCTTTGCTGTGGTCTACTTATTCGCGCGTGTAGATTTTACTTATCTGACTACCTCCGCACTTTTCCCCTGCCGGGCCTGAAAAGCCGCTAAGCAGGGTGTTATCACCTGTTTGTCCAGGGTTTGTTTGCATGAGATACATCAAATCGATTACACAGCAGAAGCTGAGCTTTTTGCTTGCAATCTATATTGGCCTTTTTATGAATGGCGCGGTTTTTTATCGCCGCTTCGGCAGCTATGCGCACGATTTTACCGTCTGGAAAGGCGTTTCTGCTGTTGTTGAACTGGCCGCCACCGTACTGGTGACCTTCTTTTTACTACGTCTTCTATCGCTGTTTGGCCGCCGCAGCTGGCGTATTCTGGCGTCGCTGGTGGTGCTCTTTTCCGCAGGTGCCAGCTATTACATGACCTTCCTTAATGTGGTCATTGGTTATGGCATCATCGCTTCCGTCATGACCACCGATATCGACCTGTCAAAAGAAGTTGTTGGTCTGAACTTTATTCTCTGGTTAATCGCCGTTAGTGCATTGCCTCTTATCCTTATCTGGAATAACCGCTGTCGCTACACCTTGCTCCGACAACTGCGAACCCCAAGGCAGCGTATTCGCAGCCTGGTGGTCGTCGTACTGGCGGGTATTATGGTTTGGGCACCGATTCGTTTGCTGGATATCCAGCAGAAGAAAGTGGAGAGGGCGACCGGCGTTGATTTGCCGAGTTATGGCGGTGTCGTAGCGAACTCTTATCTGCCATCAAACTGGCTTTCTGCGTTGGGGCTGTATGCCTGGGCGCGGGTCGATGAATCTTCCGATAATAATTCATTGCTTAATCCGGCGAAGAAGTTTACATACCAGGCTCCACAAAACGTTGATGATACTTATGTCGTGTTTATCATCGGTGAAACCACGCGTTGGGACCATATGGGTATTTTCGGCTATGAGCGTAATACCACGCCGAAACTGGCCCAGGAGAAAAATCTGGCGGCGTTCCGTGGTTACTCCTGTGATACCGCAACCAAACTCTCACTGCGTTGCATGTTTGTACGTCAGGGGGGCACGGAAGATAATCCGCAGCGCACATTAAAAGAACAGAACATTTTCGCGGTTCTGAAGCAGTTAGGATTCAGTTCTGACCTCTACGCTATGCAGAGCGAAATGTGGTTCTACAGCAACACGATGGCAGACAACATTGCTTATCGTGAGCAGATTGGTGCGGAGCCACGTAATCGTGGCAAGCCGGTAGATGATATGTTGCTGGTAGACGAAATGCAGCAATCGCTAGGGCGCAACCCGGATGGTAAGCATCTGATCATTCTGCATACCAAAGGTTCGCATTTTAACTACACCCAGCGTTATCCGCGTAGCTTCGCGCAGTGGAAGCCGGAATGTATTGGTGTTGATAGCGGCTGTACCAAAGCGCAGATGATCAACTCCTATGACAACTCGGTGACCTATGTGGATCACTTTATCTCCAGCGTGATTGATCAGGTTCGCGATAAGAAAGCGATTGTGTTCTACGCAGCTGACCACGGTGAGTCAATTAATGAACGCGAGCACCTGCACGGCACGCCGCGTGAACTGGCACCGCCGGAGCAGTTCCGCGTACCGATGATGGTCTGGATGTCAGATAAATATCTGGAAAATCCGGCCAATGCGCAGGCGTTTGCGCAGCTGAAAAAAGAAGCCGACATGAAAGTGCCACGCCGTCACGTAGAGCTGTACGACACCATCATGGGTTGTCTTGGCTATACTTCACCGGATGGTGGAATTAACGAAAACAACAACTGGTGTCACATCCCGCAGACAAAAGTGGCAGCGGCTAACTAAGCGGCCTGCTGACTTTCTCGCCGATCAAAAGGCATTTTGCTATTAAGGGATTGACGAGGGCGTATCTGCGCAGTAAGATGCGCCCCGCATTCGGTGATTGGCGCAGCCTGGTAGCGCACTTCGTTCGGGACGAAGGGGTCGGAGGTTCGAATCCTCTATCACCGACCAAATTCGAAAAGCCTGCTCAACGAGCAGGTTTTTTTGCATTTGTAGCTCATGAGGATGAGAACCTCCGGGGGCAGGGAGGCTCGACTCGACGTAGGCCTGATAAGACGCGCCAGCGTCGCATCAGGCAACGGCACCGCACTTATTGTCGGATGCGGCGCGACCGCCTTATTCGACCAACACACCACACATTTTCCTGCCAACTTTGCGCCCCATATCTCACTATCCATTAACGGATTTGTGACAGAAACCATTGTCTTTTTTTATATTTGCTTAAATCTTTTTTGCGTTACTTATGGCTGGCGCTGGCATTTTCCGCTGTGCGTTTTAGCGTTCATGGTATTAATCGCTCAGATATCCACCTTTTCCTCAGATTTTTTTCATTAAATGCATAAAACTTAATCACCAAATGTTGCTAAATATTAAGCTGATTGTTCTGGTTATGTTGGAGTAGCACAAATTTCTCTGCTGCAAATAGCTGTTTGAAGTTTTTTTAATCTTTGTTTGTGGATTCTCACCGTTGGTGTAAATCCCGGTTGGCTGTATTGACGTTTTCACATTCTGTTGACAGATTGTAGGTCACGAGGGGCATTTTATGGAGGATCCGCACTGTTACACTGATGTTAATTAGTACGGCATCCCCACCTCATAACGTTGACCCGACCGGGCAAAAAACAAAAAAGGTCAGGCAGCGACAACCCACTGCAAAGGGTTAAAACAACAAACATCACAATTGGAGCAGAATAATGCGTATTTCCTTGAAAAAGTCAGGGATGCTGAAGCTTGGTCTCAGCCTGGTGGCTATGACCGTCGCAGCAAGTGTTCAGGCTAAAACTCTGGTTTATTGCTCAGAAGGATCTCCGGAAGGGTTTAACCCGCAGCTGTTTACCTCCGGCACCACCTATGACGCCTCTTCCGTCCCGCTTTATAACCGCCTGGTTGAATTTAAAATCGGCACCACCGAAGTGATCCCGGGCCTCGCTGAAAAGTGGGAAGTCAGCGAAGACGGTAAAACCTATACCTTCCATCTGCGTAAAGGTGTGAAGTGGCACGACAATAAAGAATTCAAACCGACGCGCGAAATGAACGCCGATGACGTGGTGTTCTCGTTCGATCGTCAGAAAAACGCGCAAAACCCGTACCATAAAGTTTCTGGCGGCAGCTACGAATACTTCGAAGGTATGGGCTTGCCGGAGCTGATCAGCGAAGTGAAAAAGGTGGACGATAACACCGTTCAGTTTGTGCTGACTCGACCGGAAGCGCCGTTCCTCGCTGACCTGGCAATGGACTTCGCCTCTATTCTGTCAAAAGAATATGCTGACGCGATGATGAAAGCCGGTACACCGGAAAAACTGGACCTCAACCCAATCGGAACCGGTCCGTTCCAGTTACAGCAGTACCAAAAAGATTCCCGTATCCGCTACAAAGCGTTTGATGGCTACTGGGGCACCAAACCGCAGATCGATACGCTGGTCTTCTCTATTACCCCTGATGCTTCCGTGCGTTACGCGAAATTGCAGAAGAATGAATGCCAGGTGATGCCGTACCCGAACCCGGCAGACATCGCTCGCATGAAGCAGGATAAATCCATCAACCTGATGGAAATGCCGGGGCTGAACGTCGGCTACCTCTCGTATAACGTGCAGAAAAAACCGCTGGATGACGTGAAAGTTCGCCAGGCACTGACCTACGCGGTGAACAAAGACGCGATCATCAAAGCGGTTTATCAGGGCGCGGGTGTATCAGCGAAAAACCTGATCCCGCCAACCATGTGGGGCTATAACGACGACGTTCAGGATTACACCTACGATCCTGAAAAAGCGAAAGCCTTGCTGAAAGAAGCGGGTCTGGAAAAAGGTTTCTCCATCGACCTGTGGGCGATGCCGGTACAACGTCCGTATAACCCGAACGCTCGCCGCATGGCGGAGATGATTCAGGCAGACTGGGCGAAAGTGGGCGTGCAGGCCAAAATCGTCACCTACGAATGGGGTGAGTACCTCAAGCGTGCGAAAGATGGCGAACATCAGACGGTAATGATGGGCTGGACTGGCGATAACGGGGACCCGGATAACTTCTTCGCCACCCTGTTCAGCTGCGCCGCCTCTGAACAAGGTTCTAACTACTCAAAATGGTGCTACAAACCGTTTGAAGATCTGATTCAACCGGCGCGTGCTACCGACGACCATAACAAACGCGTTGAACTGTACAAGCAAGCGCAGGTGGTGATGCACGATCAGGCTCCGGCACTGATCATCGCTCACTCCACCGTGTTTGAACCGGTACGCAAAGAAGTCAAAGGCTATGTGGTTGATCCATTAGGCAAACATCACTTCGAAAACGTCTCTATCGAATAATTAAAAGCCATACAAGACTGATGGCAAAGGCAAAACTGCCTGATGTGCTCCGCTTATCAGGCCTACGAAAATTCTGCAATGTATTGAATTTGCACGATTTTGTAGGCCGGATAAGGCGTTAACGCCGCATCCGGCATAAACAAAGCGCACTTTGTCAACAATCTGTATACCCGGTGGCGCTGTGCCTCTGCGTGCAGCGCCATCCGGCAGCAATACTTCATTCTCTGTCCGACAAGGGCGGGAATTGATTTGTGAGCAATACAGACACGCAGTTCCAGGCTGCGGGTCACTATAGAGAATCCGGGTTATGTTGCAGTTTATTCTCCGACGTTTGGGACTCGTCATCCCCACGTTTATCGGTATTACCCTTCTCACATTTGCCTTTGTCCACATGATCCCGGGCGATCCGGTGATGATCATGGCAGGCGAACGTGGGATCTCCCCTGAGCGTCACGTGCAGCTGCTGGCTGAACTCGGCTTAGATAAACCGATGTGGCAGCAGTATCTCCATTACATTTGGGGCGTAATGCACGGCGATCTAGGCATTTCAATGAAAAGCCGAATTCCAGTATGGGAAGAGTTCGTGCCGCGCTTTCAGGCCACGCTGGAACTTGGCGTCTGCGCGATGATTTTTGCTACGGCAGTCGGTATTCCGGTTGGTGTGCTGGCTGCGGTTAAACGCGGTTCCATTTTCGATCACACTGCAGTTGGCCTGGCGCTGACCGGCTACTCGATGCCGATCTTCTGGTGGGGCATGATGCTGATCATGCTGGTTTCGGTGCACTGGAACCTGACGCCCGTCTCCGGTCGCGTGAGCGATATGGTGTTCCTCGATGACTCCAATCCGTTAACCGGTTTTATGCTAATCGACACCGCCATCTGGGGTGAAGACGGCAACTTTATCGATGCCGTCGCCCATATGATCTTGCCCGCCATTGTGCTGGGTACTATTCCGCTGGCGGTCATTGTGCGTATGACACGCTCCTCGATGCTGGAAGTGCTGGGCGAGGATTACATCCGCACCGCGCGCGCCAAAGGGCTAACCCGCATGCGGGTGATTATCGTCCATGCGCTGCGTAACGCGATGCTGCCGGTAGTGACCGTTATCGGCCTCCAGGTGGGAACATTGCTGGCGGGGGCGATTCTGACCGAAACCATCTTCTCGTGGCCCGGTCTGGGGCGCTGGTTGATTGACGCATTGCAACGCCGCGACTATCCGGTAGTGCAGGGCGGCGTATTGCTGGTGGCGACGATGATTATCCTCGTCAACTTGCTGGTCGATCTGCTGTACGGCGTGGTGAACCCGCGTATTCGTCATAAGAAGTAAGGGGACATCATGTCACAGGTTACTGAAAATAAAGTGATTAGCGCACCGGTGCCGATGACCCCGTTACAGGAGTTCTGGCACTATTTTAAACGCAACAAAGGCGCGGTCGTCGGGCTGGTTTACGTCGCCATCGTGCTGTTCATCGCGATCTTTGCCAACTGGATTGCGCCTTATAACCCGGCGGATCAGTTCCGCGATGCGCTGCTCGCCCCGCCAGCCTGGCAGGAAGGCGGCAGTATGGCACACTTGCTGGGCACCGATGACGTCGGTCGTGATGTGCTGTCGCGGCTGATGTACGGCGCGCGTTTATCGCTGCTGGTTGGCTGTCTGGTGGTGGTGTTGTCGCTGATTATGGGCGTTATTCTCGGCCTGATCGCCGGTTACTTCGGCGGCCTAGTTGATAACATTATCATGCGCGTGGTCGATATCATGCTGGCGCTGCCAAGTCTGCTGTTGGCACTGGTGCTGGTGGCGATTTTCGGCCCGTCGATTGGTAACGCCGCGCTGGCGCTGACCTTCGTTGCCTTGCCGCACTATGTGCGCTTAACCCGCGCCGCCGTGCTGGTGGAGGTGAATCGCGATTACGTCACCGCCTCTCGCGTGGCAGGTGCCGGGGCGATGCGCCAGATGTTTATTAACATCTTCCCGAACTGCCTTGCGCCGCTGATTGTTCAGGCGTCGCTCGGTTTCTCTAACGCCATTCTCGATATGGCTGCTCTTGGTTTCCTCGGCATGGGGGCACAGCCGCCAACGCCTGAGTGGGGCACCATGCTCTCCGACGTGTTGCAGTTCGCGCAAAGCGCCTGGTGGGTCGTGACCTTCCCTGGTCTGGCGATCCTGTTGACGGTGCTGGCATTTAACCTGATGGGTGACGGTCTGCGTGACGCGCTCGATCCCAAACTGAAGCAGTAAGAGGTTCGAGATGGCGTTATTAAATGTAGATAAATTATCGGTGCATTTCGGCGACGAAAGCGCACCGTTCCGCGCCGTAGACCGCATCAGCTACAGCGTAAAACAGGGCGAAGTGGTCGGGATTGTGGGTGAGTCCGGCTCCGGTAAGTCGGTCAGTTCACTGGCGATTATGGGGCTGATTGATTATCCGGGCCGCGTAATGGCAGAAAAACTGGAGTTTAACGGCCAGGATTTGCAGCGTATCTCAGAAAAAGAGCGCCGCAACCTGGTGGGTGCCGAAGTGGCGATGATCTTCCAGGACCCGATGACCAGCCTTAACCCGTGCTACACCGTGGGTTTCCAGATTATGGAAGCGATTAAAGTGCATCAGGGCGGCAACAAAAGTACCCGCCGTCAGCGGGCGATTGACCTGCTGAATCAGGTCGGTATTCCCGATCCGGCTTCGCGTCTGGATGTTTACCCGCATCAGCTTTCCGGCGGCATGAACCAGCGCGTGATGATCGCCATGGCGATTGCCTGTCGGCCAAAACTGCTGATTGCCGATGAACCGACCACCGCGCTGGACGTGACCATTCAGGCGCAAATCATCGAACTACTGCTGGAGCTACAGCAGAAAGAGAACATGGCGCTGGTGTTAATTACCCATGACCTGGCGCTGGTGGCGGAAGCTGCGCATAAAATCATTGTGATGTATGCAGGTCAGGTAGTAGAAACGGGCGATGCACACGCCATCTTCCATGCGCCGCGTCACCCGTATACTCAGGCATTGCTGCGTGCGCTGCCAGAATTTGCTCAGGACAAAGAACGTCTGGCGTCGTTGCCAGGTGTTGTTCCCGGCAAGTATGACCGCCCGAACGGCTGCCTGCTTAACCCGCGCTGCCCCTATGCCACTGACAGATGTCGCGCTGAAGAACCGGCGCTGAATATGCTCGCTGATGGGCGTCAGTCCAAATGCCATTACCCACTTGATGATGCCGGGAGGCCCACACTATGAGTACGCAAGAGGCCACCTCGCAACAACCGCTGTTGCAGGCTATCGACCTGAAAAAACATTATCCGGTGAAGAAAGGCATGTTCGTGCCGGAACGTCTGGTGAAGGCGCTGGACGGCGTTTCGTTTAACCTTGAACGTGGCAAAACGCTGGCAGTAGTGGGCGAATCTGGCTGCGGTAAATCGACCCTCGGTCGGTTGCTGACGATGATCGAAATGCCCACCGGCGGCGAGCTGTATTATCAGGGGCAGGATCTGCTCAAGCACGATCCGCAGGCGCAGAAGCTGCGTCGGCAGAAAATCCAGATCGTCTTCCAGAATCCCTACGGTTCGCTGAATCCGCGTAAGAAAGTTGGGCAAATTCTCGAAGAGCCGCTGCTTATTAACACCAGCTTAAGCAAAGAACAGCGTCGGGAAAAAGCCCTGTCGATGATGGCAAAAGTCGGCCTGAAAACCGAGCACTATGACCGCTATCCGCACATGTTTTCCGGCGGACAACGTCAGCGTATCGCTATTGCCCGTGGTCTGATGCTCGACCCGGATGTGGTGATTGCCGATGAGCCGGTTTCTGCGCTGGACGTCTCAGTGCGTGCGCAGGTGCTGAATCTGATGATGGATTTGCAGCAGGAGTTGGGGCTTTCTTATGTCTTTATCTCCCACGACCTGTCGGTTGTGGAGCACATTGCTGATGAAGTGATGGTGATGTACCTAGGCCGCTGCGTGGAGAAAGGAACGAAGGACCAAATCTTCAATAACCCGCGCCATCCGTACACCCAGGCGCTGCTCTCCGCGACGCCACGCCTGAACCCGGACGATCGTCGTGAACGCATCAAACTCACCGGTGAACTGCCAAGCCCGCTGAATCCTCCGCCGGGTTGCGCCTTCAACGCCCGCTGTCGTCGGCGCTTCGGCCCCTGCACCCAGTTGCAGCCGCAGCTAAAAGACTACGGAGGTCAACTGGTAGCTTGTTTTGCTGTTGATCAGGATGAAAATCCGCAGCGTTAACTCACAAAACCGGGGCCATGCGCTCCGGTTTACTCAATCAGCTTCAACAGTGGCGACAAGCATAGCAAAATGCCGTAAAGCAGAATCAGCCAGGCTTTAAATCCGCGAAGTTTTTCCAGTTGTGCGACTTTATAGATCAGGAAAAACGGAATGAGGCACGACACAATGCCATATAACGGGCTTCCCAACTGAAAGAACACCAGCACTGATACACGAAACGAAACCCAAATCGTCAACGTAATGACGATAAAAGCGCAGATCGCCAGAGTCAGCATGCGTGAGTTAATTTTCTTGGTATCAATAATTCGGCTTAACAGATTGAGAATAATGCCTTTAATAGCCTCGTGGAAACCGAGATAAATGCCAAAGAATGCGGTCAGTACGGCAAAGATATTCAGCACCGTAGAGGTGATATGAATGATATGTCCAGGGATCACCTGCGCGGCCAGTGCCAGTGCCGAGATATTTTGTTCAAAGGCAGAAACGGCTTCTTCGTGGCTAATTGAGAAGGTAAACGAAAAGGCAAAAAACAGGATCACCGCGATGAGCGTGATATAACTAATTCGGTGGGTACGCAGCGCGAGCCGGGTTGCCAGTACTTTATCTGCTTCCCGTTTACGATAGGCAATATTCATTGGGTTAAGTACCTGAATAAATACCGCAGAAAAGAAGCAAAATGGAATGGTAAGCAGGACATCGCGGAAAAAGACGGAGGCTTGCGGGAAGGCGGTTATATTGGCGAAATTCCAGTGCGGGATCATCGCAAAACCGAACACGACAATAATCCCTACTTTGACCACCACCATTGGCCCAGAAATCTTAAACAGTAATCGTTCACCACCAGACGCAATCGCTATCAGTACGGCGAAAATAGCGACTTTATAAAGTAGAGATTGTGAAAGATCGGCATCGGTTAAACCGAAGGTTTTCAGGTACGAGGCGCTGTCGAAAACCACGGAGAGAGAGTAGATAAAAATCCCGTGGATAATCATCAAAAAGTAGATAACCCCGAGGAAAATTCCCCAGTTCTTCCCCAGGTAATGACTGATAATATCGGTGTAGTCATTACAGGAATCGCTTTCAGAAAGGGTTTTTAAATAAATGTCCTGCACTACCCAGGTGGCAGGATAAGCAATGATCGCTGCGGTAATAAATACCCAAATTCCCTTCAAGCCAATTTGTACTGGCATCAGCACGGTTCCGGCACCAATCGCCATGCCTATGCATAATAAAACCCAGCCGAAGTCGTAGCGTGTAAACGGCAATTTCTGATTGTGTTTCGATAGTGTGTTGTGCTGCATAAAGTCCTGTCCAGAAAGAAGTCGGCCTCGCAAAAATGAATAAACCCAGTTTCTCTTGCGCAACAGGTGGAGAAGTCGAATACGCAGTATGTAAAAAATGAGGCAACAGATTCACTGGGGAGGTCGCGAGGAGGCGCAATTCTACAAAATTGCGCATTTCACTACCAGTCTGGAGTCAGCCCGGATATGAACTGCAACTATTGCAAATAAAGAAATTAAGCCGGAAGGGTTCCGGTGAGGCGCAATGTTGCGGGGGCTTTATCCCTGGTGGCATTGGTTGCTGGAGAGAGAAAACCCCCGCACGTTGCAGGTATGTACCTGACAACATAACGGGGGCTAATCTTGAACCTAGACC
>NZ_JBQZXC010000064.1:0-20267 GCF_053555815.1 Shigella sp. SIG6
CGCGGGATTGCGGAACATAAGCCGCTGCGGCGTTCCTGATTCGTTTTGCGGGTTTAGCCATAAATAAAGCTCCTGTTAATTAATATTCACTGTATACAATGCCGGATACAGCACGATTGCTTAATTCCATCTTTTTGGCTATCACATGAATAGCCAGCCCTTCTTTATAAAGTTCACGGCATAAATATTTGTCGTGCTCACTGACCCGGTATGCACACAACGATATTCCGTGCCTTCTGGCATGTGCCTGTAGGGCGGTTGGGGCAACTTTCAGTTTTTTCGCCATTTCCTCGACGGTCATTTTTCCGACACTGGCTTCGATAAATTCCCGGTCTTCGCGTGACCAGCGTTTACGATTACACGTCATTCCGGTCACCACTCAGTACAACAGAGGCTCGCGCAGTGATGCCGGAATATGCCGCAGCGATAACTGAACCGCTTTCAGGACAAGCGAGGAATAACAGCAGCGCGCCCAGCCTTTTGCCATTAACCGGTAATCGCGCCAGATACGCTGCCACATTTCACGGGCTTTCGGGTCTGACGCGCAGATGTATTCGCGGTCCATGACGTATTCCCATAAATCCACATTGAAGGCATTGCCAAACGTAATGGCGCGGAATACCGCCTCTCCGCAATAACGCGCACAAATGCTGTAATGGTCAAATGCAATCAGGTAAGTCTTTTCGCCATACCCCTCAACTTCGCGCGCACAAATAAATTCGCGCAAGTCTCCACCATTGTTATTACGCTCTTTAATCCGAATTAATGCCCGGATTTCATTTCGGATTTTGACGTTCATTGTCAGCGTTCCTTTCAGTGGCATGTTTTTTCAACAGCCATTTCAGTGACACGGCCACCGGTGATGACACTATCGTTTTTCAAAATCTCGATAGCTTCATGGGCTGACTCATTAATTATTTTCTGGCTTTTATTAAGCACCAGTAACGCCACCATGCCAGCAAGTGTACCCTCATCACCGTCCAGTTCCGCACTACCGTCCACCGCAATGCTGGTGCGCAAATTCAGTCCTTTAATTCCAGATACTGTATTTTTAATTTCAATAATTACTTTTGCCATTTTGTTATTCCTCACAAATAAATAAGCCGTTATTAACGCCAGATAATCTGGCAGCCATTAAGGCGGGCCGTCCATACTGAACGGGCAACCCCTGATTTATGCTCCATAATCCTGACAGCGTTTCTGACCAGCTCCGGTGGTGGGCAGGTGATTTCAAGTACCGGACGCGCCACGCCGAGATATGATTCATTTACGTGACTCCCGTGCGCCTGTAACCAGTTCTGCGCATCCGTTGCCATTTTTATATTTCGTGACATCATGGTTTATGTCCTTTACTACCAGTTCAGTAACCTGGGGTTGCTGTAAGCCTCCTTAAAAGCCGCTTTAATGTGACTTTTATTCAGGGATGTGCCTGCACCTTTTGCCGCCAGCCACGCATGATTCAGTGTGTGAGTTAATACACGCAATTCCCCGGGCTTTTCGGCTACCCTCATCAGCAGGTCCAGCTCATCTTCCTGTGTTACTCCCCATGCTTTGGCTACAGCCATCACATCGGTCTTTTTTACTTTGCGCAGTTGTTTTGTCATGGCAAAACGGCTGAACAGACGGGCCAGTTCATCAGTCCCACGACGGGTGGCATCCGCCATCTGTTTCGGGTTGCCAATTAAAACCATCCCCACGCCAGTGGCATCCTGAATGGCGCGTAATTGCTCCAGACCATCCACACTTAAGTGATCAGCTTCATCAATAATCAGAAGGGGGTTAACACGGCCACTGGTTTCTTTACCACCACCCAGTTTTCTGCGAATGGCGCGGGTTATATTCCCCTTATTTCTTTCCGGATTATTAATTTCCAGCGCATATGCTATTTCAAGGAGGCATTCCGTTACGCTCGAATGTGCCGGAGCAAGAGTCACCATCCAGGCATTAGCTGTCCTGCGACAATATTCCCGGGCAGCAAAGGTTTTTCCGACACCCGGTACGCCAACAACGACACTGATAATCCCGAGTGAGCGCACTGTTTTAAACAGCTCATGCAAATCACAAAATGTCTGGGTCTTCACAACACCAGGGGTACCTGACAAGTTCTGTCCCTTCTGCCAGACCTGATACCATTTCTGTAATTTGTCATGCATACCTTCGACATTACCGTTGTACTCTCCTTTACGCAGAGCCGAGAGTGTTGCCGGAGACATTCCGGCTTCATCAGCAATATCTTCCTGAGACTTGTCGCCCTCGTTAATCAAAGCGTTAATAGTGTTGAAAACATCATCAATATCAGTCATAGTATTTCCTCGGTTATTTCAAATCAGCTTTGTTTCCTTTATTTAACAGTCCGTTCCCGCGGACTGTTTTTTTATTCAGGCCAGCGGATCATCTTCTTCCTGCATGGCAAAAAGTTTTTGCATCCCCAGCCGGAAATCGCGTTCAAATTCTTCGTCATGCTCTTCTTCATATTCCGGTTGCTGAACTGCCACCACATTACCAACCGGGCGATAAACATTACTCAGCCAGGATTCAGCCTGTTTGTGTTCCAGAATCTGAATACCTTCATCTTCAGCATCACGAATTTTTTCCTCAGCGCGTTTGCGCATTCCTTTAATACGCTGCTGTTGTTTGTGATATTCAGCACTGACAGCAAAGGCTGCGCGTTTATTGCCGTTCCATATCGCCTCACAGATAAAGCTGCCGTCCTTGCGACGTACCGTAATTCGCTCGGCGTCATGAATGTCATAACTGATAAGCACTTTGCGACCGTGTTCGTCACGCAACTCCGGCGCGTAGTAAATATTGTTCAGCCACTGAATTTCGCAGCGTCTTACCGGTCGTTCCACCATTGGGCGGAACATGTCGCGCAGCTCAAGATCACTCAGCCACTCAATTTCGGTGTCTTCTTCTGCCAGGCGTTTTTTTCTGAACTCTGTCGGGCTGTAATGCCGTCCGTTCGGTTTCATCGGCAGCTCAGAATGCGGGCGGTTGTTGTACCATTCCACGCCTTCACGAATAGCCTCAATAAGCTCCGCCCACGATGGCAGCTCGCGCATTGCCGCTTTCTGGCGGTCGTTCAGAGGCTTGTCCTGTTGCAGGGCGTTAAACGCTGAACGCAGATCACGGTTAAGTACACGCAACGATTCCCGGTCAGCACCCTTGCCAAAATAGGTGCGATACCTCCTGGCTATACGCATCGGCAGTGTCCGGTTCAGGCGTTCAATAATGCCGCGTCCCTGTGGATTACCGGCAATACCGGTAGGGTGTTTAATCCCTAGGCGTGGCAGAATACCCACGACCTCTTTGTCCAGCATGTCAGCCGTTTCACCGGAACCGTTATCCGAGTAATACAGGAACGGTTTTCCGTGGTTGCGAATGCCGTGCTGTATCGCATCGGCAACGGCGAACACGTTTTCGGCAAGGTCAAGACTCCAGCCAACAACAAACCGTGTTCCACCATCGATCACAAACGTGACTTCCGGTGAGAATGGACGCCCGTGGATCGGATGCGCACATTTCAGCTTCATACCGTGACCGTCACCAATCCAGACATAATTCACCGGCATAGCTGTCCAGTCGCGGCGGGTGAATCCTTCAAGCTGACGGTATTCACTGCCGGTAACGCGCCCTTTTTGTTTCACCACTTCCGGCAGTTTTTTCATGGCATACCGGACAACATCATAGGAAGGCATCACCTCCAGCATGTACGGTTCGTCCGCATGGCGACGCTGCCATTCTGCGACAAAATCCTCGTAGGCTTCTGACATGGGTCTGCCGTTCACCTGGCGATACTGCGCCAGAAATTCAGGCAGCCAGCTGATTTCTTCCGGTTTTATTTCGTCGCGTTTTCCCGGTGCCAGTAACAGCAGCCGTTCGGCGGCGTTCTGCGACTGGTTGTATTTCAGAACCCACTGGTAAAGTGGATCGCGGCTGATAGTACGATTAGCGCCACGTTTTGCATTGGCGTTAACTGCGGCCTGTTGCAGGCGCTCCGGCAGCTCACCTTTACGGGCTTTTTCAACAAGAAAGTTAATGGCTTTCAGTCGCCCGAGGTTACCGGCGCTTTCCAGCTTCAGCACTTCCACCACCAGCGCAGCTCTTGCTTCAGATACCCAGCGCTGGTTTTCGGTCAGCGCATTCAGGCGTTCTTCCATCAGTTGTGGAGAACCGCGATATGCTTCGATTGCCTGGACAGCGTCAGGATTGCGTGTTTTTCTGGTAACAGCTTTCACTTCAGAAACATTGTTCTCTGTAGCCACCAGCTGTTCCACATAGCGTTCACGCAGTGCCTTTCGTGTTATTTCAGGCAGACAATCAATGTGGTACTCAATGGCTTTTGTGCCTTCCCGACGGCGACTAACGTCACCAAGATCACGAGAAAAACGCTGTAACGCCTGTCGGATGCCTTTTGTGGTGGCTGGCATTCCTGGTACGCCGAGCAGGTCATTTACGGTAACGTACGACTGCATATCACGACGCCTTCCTGATAAATCCATCGTTACGATACCGGCTGGGCCAGATGATTTCTGGCGGTACACCTATAGCGTCAGAAATTACGCGTTCGTATTTTTTGTTTGGTGTGCGAACTACCGCTTTCAGTGAATCCTGAGCATAACCAGCATGGAGTGAAAGCTCCCGGAAGGAAGACCACCCGTTATCTTTGAGCGCCAGCTGAATCTTCAGCGAAGGCCAATCGCGGTCACTATCTTCTCTTTGTCTCATCTTTCCTTTAACCTACAAAATTACCCGCGCGGATATCCGTATGGATAAAGATCAAGATACCAAAGATTCCTTGTAAAGGGTTCTTTGGTGTTTTTATGTTTATTTTTTAATTTCATTATTTATCAATGAATTAGATAGAAAGGAACCAAGAATGAGAAAAGCACCCCAAGGTTCTTTTCCTGCCGATGGAAAAGAACCGATTATCGAAAGAATCTTTAGGTTAGTAGAACGATACCCTTCAAGAAATGCGGCTGCTCGGGCATGGGGGATCAATGAAGGCACTTTAAAAAATTATTACAACAGGCGGGATTACGCACCGATACCACGCCCGCATCAGTTAAAAAAGATAGCAGAAAGCGAAAATGTTACCTTGGAATGGCTCATGACGGGAGAGGGTGATGTTGAACTAAAAGATTCCAAAGAACCCAAAAAAGAGAATGCGGATAATGTTGATGCTCAAATTCTAATGTTCTTGTCATTTCTTAAACCACAAGAAAAACAACAAGTAGCTGATGTTCTTGGGAGAAAAGGAGCGGAGCAATTACTCATTCTTCTGGATGAGCACATCCAAGAGTTGCACGCTCTAGTTGGAGTTCGTAGAGCCATAGCGTTAAGCCTTGGTAATTTGCCAGACGAAAAGGTTAGAGAGATTTACGCGTTGTCCGAAGCTAAGGGCGATCACTTAAATCTACCTCAGAAAGCAGCCAGCGCATAACCCAGTGCAAGTGCCTAGCTGTGCTAAAATTACATTGGTTTTGGCGCTTGCACCCATCAGCGCTATAATAAACACCTGAATCGTTTTTGAACGGTCTTTAAAGGCTATTGTAAGAACCTGTGAGTTATCTTGAATGTTTTATTGATATCGAACCGTTTAACATTTTTGGACTCGCTTTATCTTGAAAACCTTGAGTTCCTAACTTGTTGATTCCAATCTATTCCCGTCTTTTTTAATCTCTTCCCGGTTATCTTGAATAAATTACCTAGTCATAGGTAGTCGATTTCGGTCCACGGTATACCGAGATAGAGTGATTCGAAAATCGGTTTGCTGCGATAAGAGACTTTATCGATGCGCACCACGGTCATGTTGCGCCCACCGGAGTAGTGCCCGGTAAACTCACCGAACGGCCCTTCGATTTCGCGTTTACGGCTTTCGATAACCCCTTCGAGGATCACTTCTGAACCCCACGGCACATCAAAACCGGTCAGCGGGGCGGTGGCGATCGGGTACGGGCTTTCACGCAGCGCGCCTGCCATTTCATACTCAGACTGATCGTATTTCAGCGGCGTGGCCCCCATCAGCGTGATGATCGGATCGTTACCGAGCGTGATCGCAATCGGCAGATCTTCACCGCGCTCTTCTGCTTTATGCAGATGCAGGGCGATATCGTGCATCGGCACCGGTTGCAGGCCGAGCTTACGCTTGCCCTTCACTTCCATGCGGTAGATGCCGACGTTCTGCTTGCCGAAGTTATCCGGGGCGAGCGGATCGCGGGAAACCACGCACGCTTTGTCGAGATAGAAACCGCCATCGCCATCATTCAGGCGAAACAGCGGCAGAATATCGAACAGGTTGATCTCTTCGCCATCGACGGTGTTCTGCGCCCAGGCTGGATTGGCGCGGCGCTCCGGGGCAATCGGGAAGTTATCCCAGCGGCGGATAAACTCATCAATCTGCTTTTTGACCGGGGTGTTTGGTGGCAGGCCAAGGGAAATCGCGTGGTTCTGCCAGGAACCGATGGTATTCATCGCCACGCGGGCATCGGTAAAGCCGCGAATATTATCAAACCACAGCGCGGGCGCGCCGTCGCCGATACGCCCGGTGGCGTTAGCTGCTGCTGCCAGATCCGGCTCAGCGTTCACTTCTTCGCTGATTTTCAGTAACTGGCCGTGGTCATCAAGCGCCTGTAAAAAGCTGCGTAAATCATCAAATGCCATTATTCATTCTCCTGAGAAAAATTCCGGGCCTGCGGCAATCCTTGCCAGCGCCTGGCGTGGGGATGTTCGAGGCCAAATTGATCCAGCACGCGGGCTACCACATGGTGGACAATGTCATCTACCGTTTCGGGATGGTTATAAAAGGCAGGCATCGGCGGCACCATCGCCACGCCCATGCGTGAAAGTGCGAGCATATTTTCGAGATGGATGGTGCTAAGCGGCATTTCACGCGGCACCAGCACCAGTTTGCGGCCTTCTTTGAGCACGACGTCCGCCGCGCGCCCTACCAGGCCATCGGCGTAACCAGCGCGGATACCGGCGAGCGTTTTCATACTGCACGGAATAACGATCATGCCGTCGGTACGAAAAGAACCGGATGAGATGATCGCCGCCTGATCCGCCGGGTTATGGCTGAAGTCTGCGAGGGCAGCAACATCGCGAGCGCTGTAAGGCGTTTCCAGTTCAATGGTGGTTTTCGCCCACTTCGACATCACCAGATGAGTCTCGACATTCGGCATCTCACGCAGCGCTTGCAGTAATGCCACACCAAGAGGCGCACCGGTAGCCCCTGTCATCCCGACGATCAGTTTCATTGCTTATTCTCTTAATTGTTCGTATACGAACGTTATTGTTAACGTACTCCTTCATTTCCACAGCGGCAAGGATTGAAAAGTAACAACATCTTCTTCGTCACTAAAAAACCGCTATGATAGCGACAGAGAATTAGCCCGGAGTTTACATGGCGTTACGAAATAAAGCGTTCCATCAGTTACGACAGCTTTTTCAGCAGCACACGGCTCGCTGGCAGCACGAGTTACCTGACCTGACCAAACCACAGTACGCGGTGATGCGCGCCATTGCTGATAAACCTGGTATTGAACAGGTGGCACTGATAGAAGCAGCAGTCAGCACCAAAGCAACGCTAGCAGAAATGTTGGCAAGAATGGAAAATCGTGGCTTAGTCAGACGTGAACATGACGTCGCTGACAAGCGGCGACGCTTTGTCTGGCTGACTGCCGAAGGAGAAAAGCTACTTGCTGCGGCGATACCTATTGGTGACAGCGTGGATGAGGAATTTTTGGGGCGTTTGAGTGGAGAAGAGCAGGAGCTGTTTATGCAGTTGGTGCGCAAGATGATGAGCACATAGAATGCTGATTGCCGGGTAGGACGCTGACGTGTCTTATCCAGGCGACAAAAACACAAGCTTCCCAAACAAAAGAAAAAGGCCAGCCTCGCTTGAGACTGGCCTTTCTGACAGATGCTTACTTACTCGCGGAACAGCGCTTCGATATTCAGCCCCTGCGTTTGCAGGATTTCGCGCAAACGGCGCAGGCCTTCAACCTGAATCTGGCGAACACGTTCACGGGTGAGGCCAATTTCACGACCTACATCTTCCAGTGTTGCCGCTTCGTACCCCAGCAAACCGAATCGACGTGCCAGTACTTCACGCTGTTTGGCGTTCAGCTCGAACAGCCATTTGACGATGCTCTGCTTCATATCGTCATCTTGCGTGGTATCTTCCGGACCGTTCTCTTTTTCATCGGCCAGGATGTCCAGCAACGCTTTTTCGGAATCACCACCCAGCGGGGTGTCTACCGAGGTAATGCGCTCGTTAAGACGAAGCATACGGCTGACGTCATCAACTGGCTTATCCAGTTGCTCAGCGATCTCTTCCGCACTTGGTTCATGGTCCAGCTTATGGGACAACTCACGTACGGTTCGCAGGTAAACGTTCAGCTCCTTTACGATGTGAATCGGCAAACGAATAGTACGGGTTTGGTTCATAATCGCCCGTTCAATCGTCTGGCGAATCCACCAGGTTGCGTATGTTGAGAAGCGGAAACCACGTTCCGGGTCAAACTTCTCTACCGCGCGGATCAGCCCCAAGTTGCCCTCTTCGATAAGGTCCAGCAACGCCAGACCACGATTGCCATAACGGCGGGCAATTTTTACCACCAGACGCAAGTTACTCTCGATCATCCGGCGGCGAGAGGCGACATCTCCACGCAGTGCGCGACGCGCAAAATAAACTTCTTCTTCGGCCGTTAACAGTGGTGAATAACCAATCTCACCAAGGTAAAGCTGAGTCGCGTCCAACACACGCTGTGTGGCTCCCTGCGATAACAGTTCCTCTTCGGCCAAATCGTTATCACTGGGTTCCTCTTCTACTAAGGCCTTTTCGTCAAAAACCTCAACTCCGTTCTCATCAAATTCCGCATCTTCATTTAAATCATGAACTTTCAGCGTATTCTGACTCATAAGGTGGCTCCTACCCGTGATCCCTTGACGGAACATTCAAGCAAAAGCCTAGTTCCGCCGATTTATCGCTGCGGCAAATAACGCAGCGGGTTTACGGATTTCCCCTTGTAACGAATTTCAAAATGCAAGCGTGTTGAACTGGTTCCGGTGCTACCCATGGTTGCTATTTTTTGCCCCGCCTTCACTTCTTGTTGTTCCCGGACCAGCATTGTGTCGTTATGGGCGTAGGCACTCAGGTAATCATCATTATGTTTGATGATAATCAGATTACCGTAGCCGCGCAGCGCGTTACCAGCATAAACAACGCGGCCATCTGCGGTCGCGATAATTGCCTGTCCTTTGCTGCCTGCGATATCAATCCCCTTGTTGCCCCCCTCAGAAGCGCCAAAGGTTTCGATCACTTTGCCCTCAGTCGGCCAGCGCCAGGTGGAGATAGGCGTACTGGTTGATGTACTGCTGACAGTCGGCTCGGTTGTGCTTGCTGTTGGTACCGTTACAGGCGCTGTGACCGTGGTCGCAGTTGGCTTGTTGTTCGGCAACATTTTGTTAGCACTCTGTTCACCCGAAGACTCAGAATACGTAATTGTCGGTTGCGACGCAACAGCAACGGTGGAATTTTGTGCAGGCTTGATCACAACTCCTTGCTCTGCTGCGTCGGCCTGGGTAATGGCATTTCCGCCAGTGATTGGCGTACCGGAAGCATTACCCACCTGCAAGGTCTGACCAACGTTCAGCGCGTATGGTGCCTGAATATTGTTGCGCTGAGCAAGGTCACGGAAATCGTTGCCAGTAATCCAGGCGATATAGAAAAGTGTGTCGCCTTTTTTCACGGTATAGGTACTGCCGCTATAACTGCCTTTCGGAATGTTCCCATACTGACGGTTATAGACGATGCGTCCGTTTTCCATCTGTACCGGCTGCTGAGCTACTGGCTGCACTGGCTGGATTTGCGGTTGTTGAGTAGCCTGAATTTGTGGCTGCTGTACCGGCTGAATTTGCGGTTGCTGCGCTGTAGACGTCGTCCCCATTTTCGGCGGCGGCGTAATCAACATACCAGAATTAGTATTTGCAGGCGCATTGCCATTAACGGAGCTGACCGGTGCCGGTGGATTTGAAGTGTCAGAACAGCCTGCCAGCCATAGCGAAACCAGTGACAAAGCCGCAATGCGGCGAACGGTGAATTTTGGGCTTCCTGCGCTCATTTATCCCCCAGGAAAAATTGGTTAATAACCAGTGACATAATTACCGTGCAAGGCACCCTACTGAACACTGGAAAAGATGTTCACGATACGCTGACCTACGGCAAAATAACCAGGAAAAATCCAGGTATTTCCTCACGTTTTAAGCCAGCTCACCCTTCACTAAAGGGACAAAGCGCACGGCCTCCACGGTATCGATAATAAATTCGCCTCCCCGACGACGCACCCGTTTCAAATACTGGTGCTCCTCCCCTACGGGTAAGACGAGAATCCCGCCTTCGTCCAGCTGCGTCATTAGCGCAGTTGGAATTTCCGGCGGTGCCGCCGTAACAATGATAGCGTCAAACGGCGCACGTGCCTGCCAACCTTGCCATCCATCACCATGACGGGTTGAAACATTATGTAAATCAAGATTTTTCAGGCGGCGACGTGCCTGCCACTGCAAGCCTTTAATCCGTTCAACCGAGCAAACATGCTGGACAAGATGCGCCAGGATTGCCGTTTGATATCCCGAACCAGTGCCAATTTCCAGCACCCGCGACTGCGGCGTCAGCTCGAGTAATTCGGTCATTCGCGCCACCATATACGGCTGCGAAATTGTCTGCCCCTGACCTATCGGCAAGGCGATATTGTCCCAGGCTTTTTGTTCAAACGCTTCATCAACGAATTTTTCACGCGGCACGGCGGCAAGTGCATTCAGCACCTGCTCATCCTGAATACCTTGCGCACGTAATTGATCCAGAAGTGCTTGTACGCGTCTGCTTACCATTGCGTGCCAACTCCCACGCTGTTTAACCAATCTGAAACCACATCTTGCGCGCTATGCGCAGTTAAATCCACATGCAGCGGCGTGATGGAGACATAGCCCTCATCTACCGCAGCAAAATCGGTCCCCGGACCGGCATCACATTTACCGCCCGGCGGGCCAATCCAGTACAGCGTATTGCCGCGCGGATCTTGCTGCGGGATCACCTGATCTGCCGGATGTCGTGTACCGCAGCGCGTCACGCGAATACCTTTGATTTGATCCAAGGGTAAATCCGGAACGTTAATATTAAGAATACGTCCGGTGCGCAGCGGCTCTTTACACAGTGCGCGCAAAATTGAACAGGTTACCGCCGCGGCAGTGTCGTAATGTTTATGCCCGTCAAGCGAGACGGCCAGCGCCGGAAAACCTAAATGACGGCCTTCCATCGCGGCGGCTACCGTACCGGAATAAATAACATCATCCCCCAGATTCGGCCCGGCGTTAATTCCGGACACAACAATGTCCGGGCGCGGACGCATCAGAGCTTTCACGCCAAGATAGACACAATCGGTCGGGGTTCCCATTTGCACAGCAATATCACCATTTTCAAAGGTAAACGTGCGCAGGGAGGATTCCAGTGTCGGAGAATTTGAAGCGCCGCTGCGGTTACGATCGGGGGCGACCACCTGAACGTCAGCAAACTCACGCAAGGCTTTCGCCAGCGTTTGTATACCGGGTGCATGTACCCCGTCATCATTACTCAGCAATATGCGCATAATCACCTGTTGTGTTGATAAGTTCCCTGACAACGCTGGTTGCAAAACTACCCGCCGGAAGCCAGAAACGGATCTCTACGGTGACGTCATCCCACCAGTTCCAGCTTAATTGTTGCGGATACAGCAGCATCGCTCTGCGCGCGGCTTCAACTTTTTCGCGCACCAGTAAAGCTTGTAATTCAGTTTCTGCGGCGACAGCTGCTTGTTCGAATGCCAGCGCTTCACGCTGAGTTCCCCATTCGCCACTGCCCGGCAATGCGGCGGTTATCATCAGCTCTTTATCGTTGACGCGACGCTGTAATTCCGCCAGTTCTTCGGTGGTTGCTACAAACCAGCTACCACGTCCGGCTAATTGTAGCGCATCGCCGTCAACAACTTGATTAACGTCTGCTTTTTTGAGGCGCTCAGCAACAATCTGATTAAACAACGCACTGCGGGCTGCCGACAACCAAAAACTCCGTTTATTGCGATCGCGCACCGGAGTATTGGTTTGCGCCCAGCGCAGCGCGCCCTGCAAGTTGCTACCGCCAATCCCAAAACGTTGGGCACCGAAGTAGTTCGGTACACCTTTTACGCAAATATCGATCAGACGTTGTTCAACGTCATCGCGATTGCTCACTTCGCGCAGAACCAGGGTAAAGGCGTTACCTTTCAGCGCCCCTAAACGCAGCTTGCGCTTGTGCCGCGCATACTCCAGCACCTGGCAGCCTTCCAGTTGAAAGGCGCTCAGATCGGGCATTTCCTTGCCCGGCACGCGAGCACATAACCACTGTTCCGTTACAGCATGTTTGTCTTTTTGCCCAGCGAAGCTGACTTCACGGGAATGAATTTTCAGGAATTTCGCCAGTGCATCCGCCACAAAACGGGTATTGCAGCCGTTTTTGAGGATTCTAACCAGAATATGCTCACCTTCACCATCAGGCTCAAAGCCCAAATCTTCCACCACCACAAAGTCTTCCGGATTGGCTTTCAGCAGCCCGGTGCCTTGCGGTTTACCGTGGAGGTAAGTGAGATTATCAAACTCAATCATTTTGTTGCCTTAATGAGTAGCGCCACCGCTTCACAGGCAATCCCTTCCCCACGTCCGGTAAATCCAAGTTTTTCCGTAGTAGTGGCTTTCACGTTAACATCATCCATATGGCAGCCGAGATCTTCGGCAATAAACACGCGCATTTGTGGAATGTGCGGCAACATCTTCGGTGCCTGAGCGATGATAGTGACATCGACGTTGCCAAGGGTATAACCCTTCGCCTGAATACGACGCCAGGCTTCGCGTAGCAGCTCGCGGCTGTCGGCACCTTTAAATGCCGGATCGGTATCCGGGAACAGTTTGCCGATATCCCCCAGTGCCGCCGCGCCAAGCAATGCATCGGTCAACGCATGAAGCGCCACGTCGCCATCAGAATGCGCCAGCAATCCTTTTTCGTAAGGAATGCGTACGCCACCAATGATAATTGGGCCTTCACCGCCAAAGGCGTGTACGTCAAAACCGTGTCCAATTCGCATTATGTATTCTCCTGATGGATGGTTCGGGTGAGGTAAAACTCGGCCAGTGCCAAATCTTCCGGGCGCGTGACTTTAATGTTATCCGCGCGGCCTTCGACCAACTGCGGATGAAATCCGCAATATTCCAGCGCCGAGGCTTCGTCGGTAATGGTAGCGCCTTCATTTAGAGCGCGCGTCAGACAGTCATGTAACAGCTCACGAGGGAAAAATTGCGGCGTCAGCGCGTGCCATAAGCCGTTGCGATCAACGGTATGAGCAATGGCATTTTTGCCCGGTTCGGCACGTTTCATAGTATCGCGCACTGGTGCGGCGAGGATCCCTCCCGTGCGGCTGGTTTCGCTCAACGCCAACAATCGCGCGAGGTCATCCTGATGCAAACAAGGACGAGCGGCGTCATGCACCAATACCCACTGCACATCGCCAGCGGCTTTCAGACCTGCCAGCACGGAATCGGCACGCTCATCACCGCCATCTACAACGGTGATTTGCGGATGATTCGCCAGAGGAAGTTGTGCAAAACGGCTATCGCCAGGACTTATGGCAATGACGACACGTGTCACCCGGGGATGCGCCAGCAGCGCATGCACCGAGTGTTCAAGAATGGTTTGATTACCGATTGAGAGATATTGCTTAGGACATTCCGTTTGCATGCGACGGCCAAATCCGGCCGCCGGAACCACGGCGCAAACATCCAAATGAGTGGTTGCCATGTTAATTCCCGGGCTGATTTATCGATTGTTTTGCCCCGCAGACTGTGCGCGCTTCGACGCGTCAGGCACCAGACGATAAAAAGTTTCGCCCGGCCTGGTCATGCTGAGTTCATTACGCGCACGCTCTTCGAGCGCCTCCTGGCCGCCATTGAGATCGTCAATTTCGGCAAAAAGTTGATCGTTTCGCGCTTTAAGTTTCGCGTTTGTAGCTTGCAGTGCCGCCACATCATCATTGACGCGGGTATAGTCATGTATACCGTTCTTACCGAACCACAGCGAATACTGTAGCCAGACCAGAATAGCCAGCAACAGCAGCGTTAGTTTACCCATCCTGCCCCCTGAAAAACTGCATCATCATCCCATGCATCCGAAGACGACTCTACATCCTCTGTTGGGGATACCGCGACAACGCGGGCAAATGTACCACATTTGCCCATTGTTACGTATACCCAGGGCGTGCAGAACATAATCTCATTATTAGTTACGGTTTGAATTATGAACAGAGGAGACAAGAAAGTACAAATTAGCCCAGTAGCCACATAAACAGTGCGCCAAACATAATGCCTACTGTCACCAGGGTGAAAACAATACTGTAGCGTAGCTTTCCGTCCATCAATGAATGCAGCGCAATCCCCACCACTACCGCGACAGGCATCAGTGCCAGAAAGAAAGGCCAGGTGTAGATAAAGAAGAACAGCGTGTTAGAGCCATAAATCAACATCGGCATCGCCAGCGCAAATAACCAGGAGATAAAACCGACCACGGCACCAGGCAGTGACCATGTAGTTTCTTCATCCTCAGTAAGGCTGTCGTTATTTGTTAGTGTAATGTTATGGCTATTACGCATATTTGATCCTGTTACTTTGACGAACCGGGCATGGAAACCCGGTGGTGTCTCAGGATCTGATAATATCGTTCTGTCTCAACAGATCTAATAATTGCTGTACCAAATTTGTTACTAATTGTTCACCATTGAGATGAATTTCTGCCGATTCAGGCGCTTCGTAAACGGAATCTATTCCCGTAAAGTTGCGCAGTTCACCGGCACGCGCTTTCTTATATAAGCCTTTTGGATCGCGGGCTTCGCAAATCGCCAGCGGCGTATCGACAAACACTTCAATAAAGCGCCCTTCTCCTACGCGTTCGCGAACCATCTGGCGTTCGGCGCGGTGTGGCGAGATAAATGCGGTCAGCACCACCAGTCCGGCTTCAACCATCAAATTCGCCACTTCACCGACGCGACGGATATTCTCTTTACGATCGGCATCGCTAAAACCGAGATCGCTGCATAATCCGTGGCGAACATTGTCGCCATCCAGCAGATACGTACTGACGCCGAGTTTATGTAACGCCTCCTCCAGCGCCCCGGCGACCGTTGATTTACCGGACCCGGAGAGGCCGGTAAACCACAGCACTACACCACGATGACCGTGGTGTAGTTCGCGTTGTTGCACAGTGACCGGATGACTATGCCAGACGACGTTTTCGTCATGCAGCGCCATTATTTATCCCCCAGCAAATCGCGCGCGCCCCAGTGCGGAAAGTGGCGACGAACCAGGGCATTCAATTCCAGTTCGAATGCACTGAATTCAGATGACGCAGCTGTTGCCTGGCTAACTGGCTCGTGCACCATACCGGCACCCACGGTCACATTGCTCAGGCGATCGATAAAAATCAGCCCACCGGTAACCGGATTTTGCTGATAGCGATCTAACACCAGTGGCTCGTCAAAAGTGAGATCCACCAGGCCGATGCCGTTCAGCGGCAGGTTTTCAACTTCGCGTTGGGTAAGGTTATTAATATCAACCTGATAACGAATGCCATCAACACGAGCACGCGTCTTCTTACCGGCAATTTTGATGTCATAACTCTGGCCCGGGGAAAGCGGCTGTTCCGCCATCCATACCACATCCACCGACGCACTCTGCACCGCCGGTAACGCTTCGTCTGCCGCCAGCAGCAGATCACCACGGCTGATATCGATCTCATCCGTCAGCACCAGGGTGATCGCTTCTCCGGCAAAGGCTTCTTCGCGATCACCATCAAAAGTCACGATCCGCGCGACGTTTGATTCCACACCAGAGGGCAGCACTTTTACACGTTGCCCGACTTCCACGCGACCGGATGCCAGCATTCCGGCGTAGCCACGAAAATCGAGATTTGGGCGGTTAACGTACTGCACCGGGAAGCGCATTGGCTGGGCATCCACCACTCGCTGGATCTCCACGGTTTCCAGCACTTCGAGCAGTGTCGGACCGCTGTACCACGGCATACTTTCACTTTGCGAAGCCACGTTGTCACCTTCCAGTGCGGAGAGCGGCACAAAGCGGATATCCAGATTATCCGGCAGCTGCCCGGCAAAGGTCAGATAATCTTCACGAATACGGGTGAACGTCTCTTCACTGTAATCCACCAGATCCATTTTGTTGATCGCCACGACCAGATGTTTGATCCCCAACAGTGTGGAGATAAAACTGTGACGACGGGTTTGATCGAGCACGCCTTTACGGGCATCGATCAGTAAGATCGCCAGTTCACATGTCGATGCGCCAGTCGCCATATTGCGAGTGTACTGCTCGTGCCCTGGGGTGTCGGCGATAATAAATTTACGCTTCTCGGTAGAGAAATAGCGGTAGGCCACATCAATAGTGATGCCCTGTTCGCGCTCAGCTTGCAGGCCGTCCACCAGCAGAGCCAGATCCAGCTTTTCGCCCTGGGTGCCGTGACGCTTACTGTCGTTATGCAGCGATGAGAGCTGATCTTCGTAGATTTGGCGGGTATCGTGCAGCAGACGACCAATCAGGGTACTTTTGCCGTCATCGACGCTACCACAGGTCAGAAAACGCAGCAGGCTTTTATGTTGTTGCGCAATCATCCAGGCTTCGACGCCGCCTTCATTGGCGATTTGTTGTGCAAGTACGGTGTTCATCTTAAAAATACCCCTGACGTTTTTTCAGCTCCATGGATCCCGCCTGGTCGCGGTCAATCACGCGACCCTGACGTTCACTGGTGGTGGAAACCAGCATCTCTTCGATGATTTCCGGCAGTGTTTGTGCATTTGACTCCACCGCACCGGTCAGCGGCCAGCAGCCCAGCGTACGGAAACGCACCATCCGTTTTTTGATCACTTCGCCCGGTTGCAGGTCGATACGGTTGTCATCAATCATCATCAACATACCGTCGCGTTCCAGAACCGGACGTTCCGCAGCGAGATACAGCGGCACAATGTCGATATTTTCCAGCCAGATGTATTGCCAGATATCCTGCTCGGTCCAGTTAGAGAGCGGGAAGACGCGGATGCTTTCGCCTTTGTTAATTTGCCCGTTGTAGTTGTGCCACAGCTCCGGGCGCTGATTTTTCGGATCCCAGCGATGGAAGCGGTCACGGAAAGAGTAGATTCGCTCTTTAGCTCGGGATTTCTCTTCGTCACGGCGCGCACCACCGAAGGCGGCATCAAAACCGTATTTGTTCAGCGCCTGTTTCAGGCCTTCAGTTTTCATAATATCGGTATGTTTCGCGCTGCCGTGCACGAATGGATTAATCCCCATCGCCACGCCTTCCGGGTTTTTATGCACCAGCAGCTCGCAGCCGTAGGCTTTCGCCGTACGATCGCGGAACTCATACATCTCGCGGAATTTCCAGCCGGTATCGACATGCAGCAACGGGAAAGGCAGCGTACCTGGATAAAACGCCTTGCGCGCCAGATGCAGCATGACGCTGGAATCTTTACCGATAGAGTAGAGCATCACCGGATTTGAGAATTCTGCCGCCACCTCGCGAATAATGTGGATGCTTTCCGCCTCCAGTTGCCGCAGGTGAGTAAGTCGTTTTTGATCCATAACCGTTCCTTTGCAATACCGCTATTTTCTTGCCATCAGATGTTTCGACTATAGGGAGCGTAAGAGAACGAATGAAATTACCAATTAGAATGAGTAGTTCCTTAACGGAATAACGATTTGGCAAAGCTAATATCAAAAAGTGCTTAAGGCACCGGATTTCGGGCGTTTAGGAAGATTTGAAATTGTTTTAGCGCAGCGGCAGTTTCATACTATGGCGGTAAAAAAATTTGCATGGTATTTAAGGACTCACTATGTTTTCCGCATTGCGCCACCGTACCGCTGCCCTGGCGCTCGGCGTATGCTTTATTCTCCCCGTACACGCCTCGTCACCTAAACATGGCGATTTTGCTAATACCCAGGCACGACATATTGCTACTTTCTTTCCGGGACGCATGACCGGAACTCCAGCAGAAATGTTATCTGCCGATTATATTCGCCAACAGTTTCAGCAAATGGGTTATCGCAGTGATATTCGGACATTTAATAGTCGGTATATTTATACCGCCCGCGATAATCGCAAGAACTGGCATAACGTGACAGGAAGTACGGTGATTGCCGCTCATGAAGGCAAAGCGCCGCAGCAGATCATCATTATGGCGCATCTGGATACTTACGCCCCGCTGAGCGATGCTGACGCAGATGCCAATCTCGGCGGACTGACGTTACAAGGAATAGATGATAACGCCGCAGGTTTAGGTGTCATGCTGGAACTGGCAGAACGCCTGAAAAATACGCCTACCGAGTATGGTATTCGATTTGTGGCGACCAGCGGCGAAGAGGAAGGAAAATTAGGCGCTGAGAATTTACTCAAGCGGATGAGTGACACCGAAAAGAAAAATACGCTGCTGGTGATTAATCTCGATAACTTAATTGTTGGCGATAAATTGTATTTCAACAGCGGTGTAAAAACCCCTGAAGCAGTAAGGAAACTAACGCGCGACAGGGCGCTGGCAATTGCACGCAGTCACGGAATAGCCGCAACGACCAATCCGGGTTTGAATAAAAATTATCCGAAAGGCACTGGGTGTTGTAATGACGCAGAAATATTCGACAAAGCGGGCATTGCTGTACTTTCGGTGGAAGCGACTAACTGGAATCTTGGAAATAAGGATGGTTATCAGCAACGCGCAAAAACACCTGCCTTCCCGGCGGGAAATAGCTGGCATGACGTAAGACTGGATAATCAACAACATATTGATAAGGCACTTCCTGGAAGAATAGAACGTCGCTGCCGTGACGTTATGCGGATAATGCTACCGTTGGTGAAGGAGCTGGCGAAGGCGTCTTGATGGGTTTGAAAATGGGAGCTGGGAGTTCTACCGCAGGGGCGGGGAATTCTAAGTGATACCCATCATCGCATCCAGTGCGTCCGGTTTACTTCCGGGAAAACCGCACCGTATTGCGCCGGTTTATCTCCGCTGGAGCGGGGAACACCTCTGGCGAATAGAAAGCAAGCCAGGTTTTGACCAGTCGATCGTACATGGCATTGGCCGTTGCCATTGTTGGCAGGCCAAAAAACAGCCCCTGAGCGTTACCCGCAGCCATCAACCTGTGCGCCAGGATAAGCGCCGCTTCTGTTTTACCTGCGCCGGTCACATCTTCCAGAATAAACAACTGTGGTCCTGGCTGATTGATATCCAGATCCAGCACCTTTTGCTGTAACGGTGTCGTATTCTCAATAAAAGGAAACAGCGTATTAATTCCGGTGAAAGGCGCGGTTTCTGCTTGTGGCGGAAAGACGGTTAATGCGTTTTGAGCCTGAACTAAAGCCTTTTGCCAGTAATCTTCAATATCCATTGCCTGTGCGACGCGTGGAAAAAATCGCGTTGACGACCCTGTCCAGTCTGCAAGTACGACGGTTGCAGAGATATACCAGGAAAGTTGTTTTATAAGTTCAACGCCCTCGTCATCATCCCAGAATGTGGGGATCTCTATTCGCGGAAACAGTGGCTTGATTTCAAGGAGAAAATCTCGTGCTGCAGCTTTGTCTTCAGGCAGAAAATTATCCAATTCATCCATACGATCAGGGGGCCGACCATGATGCCCTGTCGTCACGGGCATCCACATTTCTATCACTCGCCTAAGTTTGCGCGGAGAGAGCGAAGATGAAGGAAGTAACTTCTGACATTCACTTAAATAATGATTCCACAACCAGTAGCCCAGCGTTGAATGAGAGATTTTTTCGTAATTTTTTCTGGCACCTTCCTGAATCTTGAATTCAGGGGGCAGGTAAAGTTGTTGAAAAGAGCGGGCAAATTTTCCAATATCGTGCCAGCACAGCAACCAGGCGAAAAATTGAGCTGCCTGTTCCTTGTCAGAAATCCCTAATTGACGAAAATAATCAGCCAGCCCGAAGCAATTTCTTTTAACCATTAAATAGCCCATTGCGGCCACATCCAGAAAATGCCAGCAAAGAAGGTGATAGTCGTCGCTACCCTCTTTCTCGCCACGTCGGGTTTTTCCCCAGAAATCAAAGAAAGTCACAATATTTTTATCCTTCAGTAAACTTAAAGGATATTTACGCATATTTTAAAAACTATCTGTGATATATATCAGCCAATAAAACA
>NZ_JBQZXC010000065.1:0-20103 GCF_053555815.1 Shigella sp. SIG6
ATTATTCTTACGATATATCAAAAATGATTAACCATTTATTAATTGATGTTATTGTAAGTGTGATTCTTAATTATCATAATAAACATTAAGTTAACCATACCCATACAAAATCTAATGGTTTATGTTCTTCAAAATAAATAAACAAAATCATTCATAAGTTTACACATCACTTAAATTCTCCTGTTTCCACACTTTTTTCTTTATTTTTTAAGTAACTGGAAGTTAATCCTCTGTAATCTATTGTTATATTGAATCAAATCAATGAAAATAGATGTTGTCACATCAGTGATATTTTATTTTTGTATGATGTAATTGACTGATAGCCACATAACTTCGTGTGTGGTTATCTTTTTATCTATTGGGCTAATTTTGACCGATTGAGGTTTCCTATAGGTATTCATTCAAATATATCTCAGTTAGGAGTACTACTATTGTGAGTAAACGTCGTTATCTTACCGGTAAAGAAGTTCAGGCCATGATGCAGGCGGTTTGTTACGGGGCAACGGGAGCCAGAGATTATTGTCTTATTCTGTTGGCATATCGGCATGGGATGCGTATTAGTGAACTGCTTGATCTGCATTATCAGGACCTTGACCTTAATGAAGGTCGAATAAATATTCGCCGACTGAAGAACGGATTTTCTACCGTTCACCCGTTACGTTTTGATGAGCGTGAAGCCGTGGAACGCTGGCCCCAGGAACGTGCTAACTGGAAAGGCGCTGACCGGACCGACGCTATATTTATTTCTCGCCGCGGGAGTCGGCTTTCTCGCCAGCAGGCCTATCGCATTATTCGCGATGCCGGTATTGAAGCTGGAACCGTAACGCAGACTCATCCTCATATGTTAAGGCATGCTTGCGGTTATGAACTGGCGGAGCGTGGTGCAGATACCCGTTTAATTCAGGATTATCTCGGGCATCGAAATATTCGCCATACTGTGCGTTATACCGCCAGTAATGCTGCTCGTTTTGCCGGATTATGGGAAAGAAATAATCTCATAAACGAAAAATTAAAAAGAGAAGAGGTTTGATTTAACTTATTGATAATAAAGTTAAAAAACAAATAAATACAAGACAATTGGGGCCAAACTGTCCATATCATAAATAAGTTACGTGTTTTTTCTCAAGCATAAAAATATTAAAAAACGACAAAAAGCATCTAACTATTTGATATGTAAATTATTTCTCTTGTAAATTAATTTCACATCACCTCCGCTATATGTAAAGCTAACGTTTCTGTGGCTCGACGCATCTTCCTCATTCTTCTCTCCAAAAACTACCTCATGCAATATAAAAATCTATAAATAAAGATAACAATAGAATATTAAGCCAACAAATAAACTGAAAAAGTTTGTGCGCGATGCTTTCCTCTATGAGTCAAAATGGCCCCAAATGTTTCATCTTTTGGGGGAAAACTGTGCAGTGTTGGCAGTCAAACTCGTTGACAAAACAAAGTGTACAGAACGACTGCCCATGTCGATTTAGAAATAGTTTTTTTAAAGGAAAGCAGCATGAAAATTAAAACTCTGGCAATCGTTGTTCTGTCGGCTCTGTCCCTCAGTTCCGCAGCGGCTCTGGCCGATACTACGACGGTAAATGGTGGGACCATTCACTTTAAAGGGGAAGTTGTTAACGCCGCTTGCGCAGTTGATGCAGGCTCTGTTGATCAAACCGTTCAGTTGGGACAGGTTCGTACCGCTAGCCTGAAGCAGGCTGGAGCAACCAGCTCTGCCGTTGGTTTTAACATTCAGCTGAATGATTGCGATACCACTGTTGCCACAAAAGCCGCTGTTGCCTTCTTAGGTACGGCAATTGATGCTACGCGTACTGATGTACTGGCTCTGCAGAGTTCTGCTGCAGGTAGTGCAACAAACGTTGGCGTGCAGATCCTGGACAGAACAGGCAATGCTCTGACGCTGGACGGTGCGACATTTAGTGCACAAACAACCCTGAATAACGGTACCAACACCATTCCGTTCCAGGCGCGTTATTATGCAATCGGCGAGGCAACCCCGGGTGCAGCTAATGCGGATGCAACCTTCAAGGTTCAGTATCAATAACCTACCCAGGTTCAAGGACGTCATTACGGGCAGGGATACCCACCCTTGTGCGATAAAAATAACGATGAAAAGGAAGAGATTATTTCTGTTAGCGTCGTTGCTGCCAATGTTTGCTCTGGCCGGAAATAAATGGAATACCACGCTGCCCGGCGGAAATATGCAATTTCAGGGCGTCATTATTGCGGAAACTTGCCGGATTGAAGCCGGTGATAAACAAATGACGGTCAATATGGGGCAAATCAGTAGTAACCGGTTTCATGCGGCAGGGGAAGATAGCGCACCGGTGCCTTTTGTTATTCATTTACGGGAATGTAGCACGGTGGTGAGTGAACGTGTGGGTGTGGCGTTTCACGGTGTCGCGGATGGTAAAAATCCGGATGTGCTCTCCGTGGGAGAGGGGCCAGGGATAGCCTCCAATATTGGTGTAGCGTTGTTTGATGATGAAGAAAACCTCGTACCGATTAATCGTCCTCCAGCAAACTGGAAACGGCTTTACTCAGGCTCTACTTCGCTACATTTCATCGCCAAATATCGTGCTACCGGGCGTCGGGTTACTGGCGGCATCGCCAATGCCCAGGCCTGGTTCTCTTTAACCTATCGGTAATTGTTCAGTAGATAATGTGATAACAGGAACAGGACAGTGAGTAATAAAAACGTCAATGTAAGGAAATCGCAGGAAATAACATTCTGCTTGCTGGCAGGTATCCTGATGTTCATGGCAATGATGGTTGCCGGACGCGCTGAAGCAGGAGTGGCCTTAGGTGCGACTCACGTAATTTATCCGGCAGGGCAAAAACAAGTGCAACTTGCCGTGACAAATAATGATGAAAATAGTACCTATTTAATTCAATCATGGGTGGAAAATGCCGATGGTGTAAAGGATGGTCGTTTTATCGTGACGCCTCCTCTGTTTGCGATGAAGGGAAAAAAAGAGAATACCTTACGTATTCTTGATGCAACAAATAACCAATTGCCACAGGACCGGGAAAGTTTATTCTGGATGAACGTTAAAGCGATTCCGTCAATGGATAAATCAAAATTGACTGAGAATACGCTACAGCTCGCAATTATCAGCCGCATTAAACTGTACTATCGCCCGGCTAAATTAGCGTTGCCACCCGATCAGGCCGCAGAAAAATTAAGATTTCGTCGTAGCGCGAATTCTCTGACGCTGATTAACCCGACACCCTATTACCTGACGGTAACAGAGTTGAATGCCGGAACCTGGGTTCTTGAAAATGCATTGGTGCCTCCAATGGGCGAAAGCACGGTTAAATTGCCTTCTGATGCAGGAAGCAATATTACTTACCGAACAATAAATGATTATGGCGCACTTACCCCCAAAATGACGGGCGTAATGGAATAACGCAGGGGGAATTTTTCGCCTGAATAAAAAGAATTGACTGCCGGGTGATTTTAAACCGGAGGAATAATGTCATATCTGAATTTAAGACTTTACCAGCGAAACACACAATGCTTGCATATTCGTAAGCATCGTTTGGCTGGTTTTTTTGTCCGACTCGTTGTCGCCTGTGCTTTTGCCGCACAGGCACCTTTGTCATCTGCCGACCTCTATTTTAATCTGCGCTTTTTAGCGGATGATCCCCAGGCTGTGGCCGATTTATCGCGTTTTGAAAATGGGCAAGAATTACCGCCAGGGACGTATCGCGTCGATATCTATTTGAATAATGGTTATATGGCAACGCGTGATGTCACATTTAATACGGGCGACAGTGAACAAGGGATTGTTCCCTGCCTGACACGCGCGCAACTCGCCAGTATGGGGCTGAATACGGCTTCTGTCGCCGGTATGAATCTGCTGGCGGATGATGCCTGTGTGCCATTAACCACAATGGTCCAGGACGCTACTGCGCATCTGGATGTTGGTCAGCAGCGACTGAACCTGACGATCCCTCAGGCATTTATGAGTAATCGCGCGCGTGGTTATATTCCTCCTGAGTTATGGGATCCCGGTATTAATGCCGGATTGCTCAATTATAATTTCAGCGGAAATAGTGTACAGAATCGGATTGGGGGTAACAGCCATTATGCATATTTCAACCTACAGAGTGGGTTAAATATTGGTGCGTGGCGTTTACGCGACAATACCACCTGGAGTTATAACAGTAGCGACAGTTCATCAGGTAGCAAAAATAAATGGCAGCATATCATTACCTAGATTGAGCGAGACATAATTCCTTTACGTTCCCGGCTGACGTTGGGTGATGGTTATACCCAGGGCGATATTTTCGATGGTATTAACTTTCGCGGCGCACAATTGGCCTCAGATGACAATATGTTACCCGATAGCCAAAGAGGATTTGCCCCGGTGATCCACGGTATTGCTCGTGGTACTGCACAGGTCACTATTAAACAAAATGGATATGGCATTTATAATAGTACGGTGCCACCGGGGCCTTTTACCATCAACGATATCTATGCCGCAGGTAATAGTGGTGACTTGCAGGTAACGATCAAAGAGGCTGACGGCAGCACGCAGATTTTTACCGTACCCTATTCGTCAGTCCCGCTTTTGCAACGTGAAGGGCATACTCGTTATTCCATTACGGCAGGAGAATACCGTAGTGGAAATGCGCAGCAGGAAAAACCCCGCTTTTTCCAGAGTACATTACTCCACGGCCTTCCGGCTGGCTGGACAATATATGGTGGAACGCAACTGGCGGATCGTTATCGTGCTTTTAATTTCGGTATCGGGAAAAACATGGGGGCACTGGGCGCTCTGTCTGTGGATATGACGCAGGCTAATTCCACACTTCCCGATGACAGTCAGCATGACGGACAATCGGTGCGTTTTCTCTATAACAAATCGCTCAATGAATCAGGCACGAATATTCAGTTAGTGGGTTACCGTTATTCGACCAGCGGATATTTTAATTTCGCTGATACAACATACAGTCGAATGAATGGCTACAACATCGAAACACAGGATGGAGTTATTCAGGTTAAGCCGAAATTCACCGACTATTACAACCTCGCTTATAACAAACGCGGGAAATTACAGCTCACCGTTACTCAGCAACTCGGGCGCACATCAACACTGTATTTGAGTGGTAGCCATCAAACTTATTGGGGAACGAGTAATGTCGATGAGCAATTCCAGGCTGGATTAAATACTGCGTTCGAAGATATCAACTGGACGCTCAGCTATAGCCTGACGAAAAACGCCTGGCAAAAAGGACGGGATCAGATGTTAGCGCTTAACGTCAATATTCCTTTCAGCCACTGGCTGCGTTCTGACAGTAAATCTCAGTGGCGACATGCCAGTGCCAGCTACAGCATGTCACACGATCTCAACGGTCGGATGACCAATCTGGCTGGTGTATACGGTACGTTGCTGGAAGACAACAACCTCAGTTATAGCGTGCAAACCGGCTATGCCAGGGGAGGCGATGGTAATAGCGGAAGTACAGGCTACGCCACGCTGAATTATCGCGGTGGTTACGGCAATGCCAATATCGGTTACAGCCATAGCGATGATATTAAGCAGCTCTATTACGGAGTCAGCGGTGGGGTATTGGCTCATGCCAATGGCGTAACGCTGGGGCAGCCGTTAAACGATACGGTGGTGCTTGTTAAAGCGCCTGGCGCAAAAGATGCAAAAGTCGAAAACCAGACGGGGGTGCGTACCGACTGGCGTGGTTATGCCGTGCTGCCTTATGCCACTGAATATCGGGAAAATAGAGTGGCGCTGGATACCAATACCTTGGCTGATAACGTCGATTTAGATAACGCGGTCGCTAACGTTGTTCCCACTCGTGGGGCGATCGTGCGAGCAGAGTTTAAAGCGCGCGTTGGGATAAAACTGCTCATGACGCTAACTCACAATAATAAGCCGCTGCCGTTTGGGGCGATGGTGACATCAGAGAGTAGCCAGAGTAGCGGCATTGTTGCGGATAATGGTCAGGTTTACCTCAGCGGAATGCCTTTAGCGGGAAAAGTTCAGGTGAAATGGGGAGAAGAGGAAAATGCTCACTGTGTCGCCAATTATCAACTGCCACCAGAGAGTCAGCAGCAGTTATTAACCCAGCTATCAGCTGAATGTCGTTAAGGGGGCGTGATGAGAAACAAACCTTTTTATCTTCTGTGCGCTTTTTTGTGGCTGGCGGTAAGTCGCGTTTTGGCTGCGGATAGCACGATTACTATCCGCGGCTATGTCAGAGATAACGGCTGTAGTGTGGCCGCTGAATCAACCAATTTTACTGTTGATCTGATGGAAAACGCGGCGAAGCAATTTAACAACATTGGCGCGACGACTCCTGTCGTTCCATTTCGTATTTTGCTGTCACCCTGTGGTAATGCCGTTTCTGCCGTAAAAGTTGGGTTTACCGGCGTTGCAGATAGCCACAATGCCAACCTGCTTGCACTTGAAAATACGGTGTCAGCGGCTGCGGGACTGGGAATACAGCTTCTGAATGAGCAGCAAAATCAAATACCCCTTAATGCTCCATCGTCTGCGATTTCGTGGACGACCCTGACGCCGGGTAAACCAAATACGCTGAATTTTTACGCCCGGCTAATGGCGACACAGGTGCCTGTCACTGCGGGGCATATCAATGCTACGGCTACCTTCACTCTTGAATATCAGTAACTGGAGATGCTCATGAAATGGTGCAAACGTGGGTATGTATTGGCGGCAATGTTGGCGCTCGCAAGTGCGACGATACAGGCAGCCGATGTCACCATCACGGTGAACGGTAAGGTCGTCGCCAAACCGTGTACGGTTTCCACCACCAATGCCACGGTAGATCTCGGCGATCTTTATTCTTTCAGTCTTATGTCTGCCGGGGCGGCATCGGCCTGGCATGATGTTGCGCTTGAGTTGACTAATTGTCCGGTGGGAACGTCGAGGGTCACTGCCAGCTTCAGCGGGGCAGCCGACAGCACCGGATATTATAAAAACCAGGGGACCGCGCAAAACATCCAGTTAGAGCTACAGGATGACAGTGGCAACACATTGAATACTGGCGCAACCAAAACAGTTCAGGTGGATGATTCCTCACAATCAGCGCACTTCCCGTTACAGGTCAGAGCATTGACGGTAAATGGCGGAGCCACTCAGGGAACCATTCAGGCAGTGATTAGCATCACCTATACCTACAGCTGAACCCGAAGAGATAATTGTAATGAAACGAGCTATTACCCTGTTTGCTGTACTGCTGATGGGCTGGTCGGTAAATGCCTGGTCATTCGCCTGTAAAACCGCCAATGGTACCGCTATCCCTATTGGCGGTGGCAGCGCTAATGTTTATGTAAACCTTGCGCCTGTCGTGAATGTGGGGCAAAACCTGGTCGTAGATCTTTCGACGCAAATCTTTTGCCATAACGATTATCCGGAAACCATTACAGACTATGTCACACTGCAACGAGGCTCGGCTTACGGCGGCGTGTTATCTAATTTTTCCGGGACCGTAAAATATAGTGGCAGTAGCTATCCATTTCCGACCACCAGCGAAACGCCGCGGGTTGTTTATAATTCGAGAACGGATAAGCCGTGGCCGGTGGCGCTTTATTTGACGCCTGTGAGCAGTGCGGGCGGGGTGGCGATTAAAGCTGGTTCATTAATTGCCGTGCTTATTTTGCGACAGACCAACAACTATAACAGCGATGATTTTCAGTTTGTGTGGAATATTTACGCCAATAATGATGTGGTGGTGCCCACTGGCGGTTGTGATGTTTCTGCTCGTGATGTCACCGTTACTCTGCCGGACTACCCTGGTTCAGTGCCAATTCCTCTTACCGTTTATTGTGCGAAAAGCCAAAACCTGGGGTATTACCTCTCCGGCACAACCGCAGATGCGGGCAACTCGATTTTCACCAATACCGCGTCGTTTTCACCAGCGCAGGGCGTCGGCGTACAGTTGACGCGCAACGGTACGATTATTCCAGCGAATAACACGGTATCGTTAGGAGCAGTAGGAACTTCGGCGGTAAGTCTGGGATTAACGGCAAATTACGCACGTACCGGAGGGCAGGTGACTGCAGGGAATGTGCAATCGATTATTGGCGTGACTTTTGTTTATCAATAAAAAAATTACAGCGCATTGCTAATGCTGGTACCTGAGGCGCTACGCTATCAGACCTACAAAACCTGCACGTTAGCCCTTTGTAGGCCAGATAAGACGCGTCAGCGTCGCATCTGGCATAAACAAAGCGCACTTTACTGGTCTGTTCCCCTCACCCTAACCCTCTCCCCGGAGGGGCGAGGGGACTGTCCGGGCACATTTTTAGACTTTAGTCATCAGTCTGAGCCTGCCATTGGCAGGCTCTGGTGTTCTTTTACGCTACCATGCTAATAATCAGCACAATAATCAGCCCAACCACGGAGTTGACCAGCTCCAGCAGACCCCAGGTTTTCAACGTGTCTTTTACTGACAGGTCAAAGTAACCTTTGAACAACCAGAAAGATGCATCATTAATGTGGGTGAGGGTGTTGGAACCCGCAGCCGTCGCCAGTACCAGCAGCGCCGGATTCACGCCAACCAGCTGACCGGTTGCTGGATCAAGGATTGCAGCACTGATAATCCCGGCGGCGGTCATCGCCGAAACGACACCCTGACCCGTCGCCAGACGAATTAGCACAGTGATCAGCCATGCCATAATGTAGGGCGAGATATTGCCGTGGGACATCAACATGCCGATGGTGTCGCCAATGCCGGTGTCGATGATGGTCTGCTTCAGCACGCCACCCGCACCGATGATCAGAATCACCATTGCAATACTCTTCACCGCGCTTTCAAAAGCGTTCATCACCCACTGCATGTCATGACCACGCGCGGTGCCAAAGAGTACGAATGCAACCACCATCGCAATAAACATCGCAATCGGCGAGGAACCAATAAAGTTAACCACTTCCCAGGCAGGGGTATCTTTTACCAGCCAGATATTGGCGATGGTGGTAGAGATCATAATGATCGCCGGGATCAGCGGCACCAGAATCGAAACGCCGAAAGAGGGCAGATTATTCATATCTACCGGTTGATCTGCTTTCAGGAATGATGGCGTTGGGCGCTCAAGATTGCCGAGGAACTTCGGCAGGATCAGACCTGCGCAGATTACACTTGGGATCGTCACCAGTACGCCATAGATATAAACCATCCCCATATCCGCGCCATAAGCATTCACCAGCGCCACCGGACCCGGCTGCGGTGGGAACAGTGAATGTGCGGTAGTGGCAGCTGCTACTGCCGGGATCGCCAGTTTCAGGAACGGAATTTTAGCTTCGGCGGCAATAACAATAACCAGCGGCGCTAACATGATAAAGGCCACTTCATAGAACATCGCCAGACCGAAAATAAGGCCGATGATAATCACCGACAGCTGTACATAGCGCAGACCGAGACGCGCCAGCAGCGTATGTGCTATCTGGTGAGCCGCGCCGGAGTCGACCATCAATTTACCGATGACCGCACCGAACACCACGATGATAGCCAGTTCTCCCAGCGTGTTGCCGAAGCCCGCTTTCATGGTGTGCAGCAGCGACATCAAATCCATGCCTGCCAGCATCCCGACGGACAGCGCCGCCACCAACAAAGCCACCATTGAATTGATTTTGAACTTCAAATTCAGTATCAGCATCAGGCCAATGCCGAATACCACCCAGAGAATGTTAAGCACATGCATAACGTTTTACCTTACTTGGTTGAACCGTTGTTATTTTGGGCGACATGTTATGTAAATTGGTCAACCATTGTTGCGATGAATGTCACATCCTCTGATCAATAACCATCGATTACCCTTTGCTGCAATTTGCAGCAACAACCATGAGAGTGAAATTCTTGTGATGTGGTTAACCAATTTCAGAACTCGGGTTGACATGTCTTACCAAAAGGTAGAACTTATACGCCATCTCATCCGATGCAACGCCACGGCTGCGGTCTGGTTGTTCATCCGGATACCTAAACAACTCCAAGGTTCCGCGTCTCTTTGCTGTGGAACCCACTATGTGAAAGAGGAAAAATCATGGAACAGACCTGGCGCTGGTACGGCCCAAACGATCCGGTTTCTTTAGCTGATGTCCGTCAGGCGGGCGCAACTGGCGTGGTTACCGCGCTGCACCATATCCCGAACGGCGAAGTATGGTCCGTAGAAGAGATCCTCAAACGCAAGGCGATCGTTGAAGACGCAGGCCTGGTGTGGTCTGTCGTAGAAAGCGTACCAATTCACGAAGATATCAAAACCCACACTGGCAACTATGAGCAGTGGATCGCTAACTATCAGCAGACTCTGCGCAACCTGGCGCAGTGTGGCATTCGCACCGTGTGCTACAACTTCATGCCGGTGCTCGACTGGACCCGTACTGACCTCGAATACGTGCTGCCAGACGGCTCCAAAGCTCTGCGCTTCGACCAGATCGAATTCGCTGCATTCGAAATGCATATCCTGAAACGTCCAGGCGCGGAAGCGGATTACACCGAAGAAGAAATTGCTCAGGCAGCTGAACGCTTCGCCACTATGAGCGACGAAGACAAAGCGCGTCTGACGCGTAACATCATTGCCGGTCTGCCGGGCGCGGAAGAAGGGTATACCCTCGACCAGTTCCGTAAGCACCTGGAGCTGTACAAAGATATCGACAAAGCCAAACTGCGCGAAAACTTTGCCGTCTTCCTGAAAGCGATTATTCCAGTTGCTGAAGAAGTTGCCGTGCGTATGGCGGTTCACCCGGACGATCCGCCGCGCCCGATCCTCGGCTTGCCGCGCATTGTTTCCACCATTGAAGATATGCAGTGGATGGTTGATACCGTAAACAGCATGGCGAACGGTTTCACCATGTGCACCGGTTCCTACGGCGTGCGTGCTGACAACGATCTGGTTGATATGATCAAGCAGTTCGGTCCGCGTATTTACTTCACCCATCTGCGCTCCACCATGCGTGAAGATAACCCGAAAACCTTCCACGAAGCGGCGCACCTGAACGGTGACGTTGATATGTACGAAGTGGTGAAAGCGATTGTTGAAGAAGAACACCGTCGTAAAGCGGAAGGCAAAGAAGACCTGATCCCGATGCGTCCGGACCACGGTCATCAGATGCTGGACGACCTGAAGAAGAAAACCAACCCTGGTTACTCCGCAATTGGTCGTCTGAAAGGCCTAGCCGAAGTTCGCGGTGTCGAACTGGCGATCCAGCGCGCTTTCTTTAGCCGTTAATACCCACCGGCATGGCTGCGCGCCGTGCCGGTTCCTTCTTCCTTGCCGTCACTCTCTGAAGACGGATTCTGGAGTTTACGATGACTACTATTGTTGACAGCAATCTGCCGGTTGCCCGCCCGTCATGGGATCATTCTCGTCTGGAATCACGCATTGTGCATCTCGGTTGCGGGGCGTTTCACCGCGCGCACCAGGCGCTGTATACCCATCATCTGCTGGAAAGCACCGACAGCGACTGGGGCATCTGCGAAGTTAACCTGATGCCAGGCAACGACCGCATGCTGATCGAAAACCTGAAAAAACAGCAACTGCTGTACACCGTAGCGGAAAAAGACGCAGAAAGCACCGAGCTGAAAATTATCGGTTCGATGAAAGAAGCGCTGCATCCGGAAATCGACGGCTGCGAAGGTATTCTCAACGCGATGGCGCGTCCGCAAACGGCGATTGTCTCTCTAACGGTCACGGAAAAAGGCTACTGCGCTGATGCGGCAAGCGGTCAACTGGATCTCAATAACCCGCTGATCAAGCACGATCTGGAAAACCCGACTGCGCCGAAGTCCGCGATTGGTTACATCGTCGAAGCCTTGCGTCTGCGTCGTGAAAAAGGGCTGAAAGCATTTACGGTGATGTCCTGCGATAACGTGCGTGAAAACGGTCATGTGGCGAAGGTCGCGGTACTGGGGCTGGCTCAGGCGCGTGACCCGCAGCTAGCGGCATGGATTGAAGAGAACGTCACCTTCCCGTGCACCATGGTTGACCGCATCGTTCCGGCGGCGACGCCAGAAACCTTACAGGAAATTGCTGACCAGCTGGGTGTTTACGACCCGTGCGCCATTGCCTGCGAACCGTTCCGTCAGTGGGTGATTGAAGATAACTTCGTTAATGGTCGCCCGGACTGGGATAAAGTGGGCGCACAGTTCGTTGCAGACGTTGTGCCGTTCGAAATGATGAAGCTGCGTATGCTGAACGGCAGCCACTCTTTCCTGGCGTACCTCGGTTACCTCGGCGGCTATGAAACCATTGCCGACACCATGACTAACCCGGATTATCGCAAAGCGGCCTTTGCCCTGATGATGCAGGAACAAGCGCCAACGCTGTCGATGCCGGAAGGTACGGACCTGAACGCCTATGCGACGCTGCTGATCGAGCGTTTCAGCAACCCGTCTCTGCGTCACCGTACCTGGCAGATTGCGATGGACGGCAGCCAGAAGTTACCGCAGCGTCTACTGGACCCGGTGCGTCTGCACCTGCAAAACGGCGGCAGCTGGCGTCACCTGGCGCTGGGCGTGGCTGGCTGGATGCGTTACACCCAGGGCGTGGATGAGCAGGGTAATGCCATTGACGTGGTCGACCCGATGCTGGCCGAGTTCCAGAAGATTAACGCGCAGTATCAGGGCGCAGACCGCGTGAAAGCGCTGCTGGGCCTGAGCGGTATTTTTGCCGATGATCTGCCGCAGAATGCCGACTTTGTTGGCGCGGTGACGGCGGCATATCAGCAGCTGTGCGAACGCGGTGCGCGCGAGTGTGTGGCTGCGCTGTAACTAACTGATTACCCTACAGACTTACTGGTCAATCAAACTGATATTTGGTTGACCAGTTTTCGTTTTTTTGCCCACCTGTACGTGCCAACTTCCAGTGCTAATGGTATAGTTTGAGATTAACGGGGGCCGTAAAATTGCCCGTTGTAGGCCGGATAAGGCGTTCACGCCGCATCCGGCAAAAATTTGATTAACCGCACCTAACGGACACAACACCATGAAATCTGTCACCTCTGCGCAAAGACCTTACCAGGAAGTCGGGGCGATGATCCGCGATCTGATCATAAAGACGCCGTACAATCCTGGCGAACGGCTGCCGCCGGAGCGTGAAATTGCAGAAATGCTTGATGTCACGCGGACGGTGGTACGTGAAGCGCTGATCATGCTGGAGATCAAAGGGCTGGTGGAAGTGCGCCGGGGTGCCGGTATCTATGTGCTTGATAGCTCAGGCAGCCACAACACAGACAGTCCGGATGCCAACGTCTGCAATGATGCGGGTCCTTTTGAGCTGTTACAGGCGCGTCAGTTACTGGAAAGTAACATCGCCGAGTTTGCCGCACTGCAGGCTACCCGCGAAGATATCGTCAAAATGCGTCAGGCATTGCAACTGGAAGAGCGTGAACTGGCTTCCAGCGCGCCGGGTAGCAGCGAAAGCGGTGACATGCAGTTCCATCTCGCCATTGCTGAAGCAACGCATAACAGCATGCTGGTGGAGTTATTCCGTCAGTCCTGGCAGTGGCGGGAAAACAATCCAATGTGGATCCAGTTGCACAGCCATCTGGATGACAGCCTGTATCGCAAAGAGTGGTTGGGCGATCACAAACAGATCCTCGCCGCGTTAATCAAAAAAGATGCCCGAGCGGCGAAGCTGGCAATGTGGCAGCATCTGGAAAACGTTAAGCAACGTCTGCTGGAATTCTCGAACGTTGACGATATTTATTTTGACGGCTATCTCTTTGATTCATGGCCGCTGGATAAAGTCGACGCCTGACTTATTATAATAAGCGCAAGGGTAAACGTTCCTTGCGCTTTCTTAAATTAAGAAGTCGCAATGAGTATTACTTTGTAAATTGCAGGGTTTTGTTTAAATATCTGTATAACCTGAATATTAGTACTCATTCTTCTCAGTGGCTATTTACCAATATAATTCCATTCACCATTTTTTAATTCAAACAGTTCTGGAAGAGATGACGGTTGCAGAGTCATGCGTTTGAGTGGCGCATCTTCATCACCGGGGATAACGTTATATCCCATTTTTGAATGGATCTCCGCGGTACCAGGATAGGCTTCTATACCAATGATTGGGTCATTTCCCATCTCAATATTAGCATTAAGTAATGCGGCAAGGGCGAATCCGGAAGAATTTGCTACCCCTGAGACAGTTATTATCTGATCAATATAGATATCAATTCTTGGCTGCTCATTGGTCCATCTTTTTGCCTGAGAAGCTGGAAGGGTTGAAATATATCCTATCGTGGTTCCGGCATAACCAGGAACATTGCAACCAGGGCCTAATGTTATTTCATGAACTGTATAGTCCTCAACAGGATCGAAAGGGCTCTTCATAAATAAATTTAGCCGTAAACCTTCTGCTAACTCTGTAGCAGCATGCGCCTTTTTACATATACCACCATATATTTCGTCTAAAGCTGAGGTGATTTTCAAGTTTCGATAGAGCATACGTCCTGTTGTTGTAATACCATTGAATTCTCTGCATGTATCTGTCACATAATTAAATGGTCAGGACTGTTTGCCAATATTAAGTTTTCTAATTTCGACAACGCTTTTTCCATCGTAATTATGGTTATTGCCACGAGCAAGAGGCAGAAGATAGATATTTTCCGTATCCAGGCGTGCATATTCATATCGACGTGTTAACTCACTGTCGACTTTTGGATGATGAAGGAAGTGATTATTTGTATTGAATTGGTTATTAGCGGCATTGCTTAATGGCATAGACATAATAGTTACCTTTTATGAGTATTTAACTGATGTTTAGAAAAATAGATAAATTTTTCTGTAGTAAAAAGAGAAGTAAACAAATGACATGCATGTTTCTGTTGTAGTGATATCAACTCTACACAGTGATATTAAAGGGTAGGAAACACTCTAAAGTATCAAAAAACGCTCATTTAAAATTATTTGCATGCAATTTAAAAGCATATCTTATTACTAATTGGAATTTGATGTTGCTATATTGAGGTCTATATTAATAATGCCTGTGAATGGTATTTTTGATGTATTTGATATGTTATCAATTTATATTATTTACAAACTAATTGTTTCAAATAATACATAGCTGATTATGCGGAAATAAATAATTTCCCACCGAAATTAAGTAGCAGCGGTGACAAGTATTTTCATCTACGTAACTATTCGGAATATTCAGAATATACTAGCGTTTTTTTTTGAGTTTGATGATTTTTATCAAATCATGACTTTTTTCCTGAAAAGTCAGTAGATATTCATAGGCAAGTAAGGTTTTATACTTTGCTGACAGGATTCAGGCCTGTCTCAGACTGACATGGATGTAATGAACAAAAGGGAATGGCTATGGAAAATGAGCATCAATACAGTGGTGCCCGGTGTTCAGGGCAAGCCGCATATGTTGCTAAACGTCAGGAGTGCGCAAAATGATGCGCCAATCACTTCAGGCTGTTTTACCTGAAATTTCAGGCAATAAAACGTCATTGCTGCGTAAATCGGTATGCAGCGATCTCCTCACTCTTTTTAATTCTCCTCATTCGGCATTACCGTCATTACTTGTTTCAGGCATGCCCGAGTGGCAAGTGCATAACCCGAGCGACAAACATCTCCAGAGCTGGTATTGCCGTCAGCTGCGTTCTGCACTGTTATTTCATGAGCCACGGATTGCGGCGTTGCAGGTTAATTTGAAAGAAGCGTACTGCCACACTCTGGCGATCAGCCTTGAGATAATGCTGTACCACGACGATGAACCGCTAACGTTTGATCTGGTCTGGGATAATGGCGGTTGGCGCAGTGCGACGCTTGAGAATGTCAGCTAAGCACAATCTCCAGCTCGCGCAGTTCACGCCAGAAGCGTTCGGCAACTGGATTCATGCGGGTATTCATCCGGTATGCGTAGGCCTGAATCGGGATCACCTGTTCGTCCCGATTCAGCACAACGAGCTGCCCGCTGCGAATTTCTTGTTGGATGGCATACTCCGGCAGCCAGGCAATCCCACAGCCGTCGAGGGCAACCTGCTTTAAAAGCTCGCTCATCGAAGAGACAAAAAAGGTGCTGAAACTTAACTCACTGTGGCGCGTCAGGGTGCGATTAATCAATCGCCCCATGTAGGAGTTGCAGCTGTAATTCAGTAACGGAAAGTGTGGCTGCGCGAGGTTAAAAAGTGCTTCTCCGTGTTCGTCACTGGCGCAGACAGGGAACAATTGAGATTCAAATAAGCGAATGTGGTCAAACGGCGCTTCCAGCAAATCTTCGTCGTGAAAGGAAAAAATACAGTCACTTTGCCCTTCACGCAGTTTATCGACCGCTTCATCGACATCAATGGCTTCAATTGCCCAGGTAAAGAGCGGCGGCATCTGGCTGATAATGGACGGTAACAGACCGAGGGAAAGAGAGTGTGCAGCGGCTATCTTGATTTTACGTTGCGCGTAATCGCTGCCGCCACGCAGCTCTGCAAGGTTGCTTTCTAACTGTTGCAACAGATGGCGGATCTGCGAATGGAAGATTTTCCCTTGTTCTGAGAGTTGCAGTGGCGTCACCTGGCGGTTAAACAATTCAACGCCAATCGCCTGTTCCAGTGCACGGATGCGGCGGCTGAATGCCGGTTGCGAGACGTTGCGACTGACTGCCGCCTGGGAAAAATTGCGGCATTTTTCCAGAGTCAGAAAATCATAAAGCCATTTGGTTTCAATATTATGCAAAACCGCACCACAGTCATCCATTACGTTTTACTCTGTCAGCCGCCCTTGGGGGCATTCTACGTCCATTAGGGCGGCTGACAACCGTTTAAGCCGTTTCAAACGTTCCTTTCACGCAGGCTTTGCCGTCTTTGACCATCAGTTTGCCGCGAGCGTATACCTGCTCAATGCGCAATTCTGGCGTCATGACCAGTAAGTCTGCGTCATTGCCTGGCAGAATTTCGCCTTTCCCGCTCATGTTAAGGAAACCGGCTACGCTACTGGTGAGCGGGCGCAGGGCATCGCTGATACTGAAATCATAGTCTTTGACCAGCACCTGCACGGTTTCCAGCAACGTTTCAAAACCTGCAACACCGATATGGGTTAAATTCCCTTCGTCATCGAAGAACGGCTGGCTACCGTTGCCGTCGGAGCTGAGGGTGACGCGTGCCAGCGGAATACCCGCCTGAACGGCGCGGGCAATACCTTCGGCAGGGGCGACCGGTTCGTCAATGCTGCTGGTGATATCGATGGTGCCGCCTTTGCGCGCGAACTCCAGCGCCTGCTCAAACAACGGTACGTTGCGGTTAACGTGGGTCGGCAGCAGCTTGCTGATCGGCACATCGCAGTTTTCCAGCAGGTCATAAATAGGCTTTAACGCCTTTTTACTGTCGCCCATGTGGAACACGGTGACGCCAGGTTTACCGCCGAGCAAACCGCCAACGCGGGATTCTGCCGCCATATTAGCCAGGTGATAAACGTCCGGTGCGGCAGAACGGTGATCAGAGATGGCGCATTTCACGCCAATCACACGATCGATAATCGCCACGTCTTTTTCCACGGAACCCGTAATAGTGCGGGAAGGGACATGATAAGCGCCGGTCAGCATCCAGGCGCTGATGCCTTCTTCATTGAGCGCACGGGTCTTGGCGAGCAGGGATTCCGGGTGGCGAGAGATAGAGTCGGTGCCCAGCAGACCAACCACTGACGTGACGCCCGCTTCCGTCAGGCGACTTAGCGCCACTTCCGGCGTGCGCGTCGTGGGACCTGCTTCGCCGCCACCGCCAATCAAATGGACGTGTTGATCAATAAAACCTGGGCAGAGGATCTGCCCGCTGAGATCGACAACCGTGCAGTTCGGTACAATGTCAGAAGGGATATTGCTGGCAACGGCGATAATTTTGCCGTTAGCGACGAGGACATCGCAAATTCCCCGATCTTCCGGCGCATACAAATGCGCTCCCTGCAGCAGGGTAAAACCGGCTGCGGTATAATCAATCATGGTAACTCCTTGTTAAACAATAAGCTGCATAACCCAGATCGACAGCAATGCGTTAATCACGCAGACCGTAATGATATGCGGGTAATATTTGGCATTCACTTCGGCTGTCCCCAGGCAGCGACCGACATTTTGCACCGGGTTGCCCATTAAAGACATTGCGGGCAGTAAAACGGTGACATCGTGGCCGGTTAATGCGTCAGCGGTTGCCAGACTGGCGGCAACACCGACTGCACCGCCCATACTCATTAATGCGGCTAAAAGGACGGTTGCCGCTTCACCGGGTAATCCCCACAGCGCCATTACGGGTTCACAGATATGCCCCACCCAGTCGAGCAGGCCGGTAATTTTCAGCGCCTGAATGATGACAAACGCCATCACCACGTTTGGCAGCAGGTTGGTCGTGGCGATAGTAAAGCCACGGCGCGCGCCATCGATAAACATATCCATGACGTTTTTGCGGACCTGAGTTGTCATGCTTGCGCTCCTTGCGTTGGGTTGCGACGTTCTTCGAAGTTAAGCCAGACGCGCAAAATGTTGGCTCCGACAAATTTAAACACCAGGATGACGGCTAAAGGTACGATTACGGACGTGCCCAGAAAGGCAAACACCGCGACGCCGGAAGAGAAGTAGTTGGTGATGATGGCGCTACCGCTGGTTTGATATGCGGCGAAAATCACTTTATCGCGTTCGGTAATTTCACCTTCCTGCGCCAGCTCTTTGGTCATACCGGCGGCGGCATCCGTGTTTTGCAGGTTAGCGATCAGTGCCAGCGAGCAGATCCCTGGAATGCCCAACAACGGTTTTAGCACAGGTGTCATTAACTGCTGCGCGGCGCGTAATCCACCAAAACCATCGGTAATTGAAATAATCCCCAGAGAGAGAATGACTGACGGTGCCAGCTCCAGCGCAAAGAGAAAGCCATCTTTAGCCCCCGCGCCACCCACCCCGCGAAATGAGGTGGTGGCTCCATTCGCACCAGGCAGTTGCCCAAACGATCCGTTCAGAACGGAAAAATCAAAAACGCGCCACCAGCTGTCTGTTCCGGAAAAAACACCGGAAAAAAAGATTATGGTGAGAAAAAAAGCCAGATACCCTTTAATGCCCACTTTTTCTGTCGCCAGCTCCCCGGCTACAGCATCCCCTTGTTGTGTCATAACAATCCCCATTGTTTTTTTGTGTTTGTGTGTTGCTTGAGCCAGGAAAATTCCTGGAACTGAAAAACCTTATCAGCCATGTGGGTATGGGGAAAATGCAAGTATGTTTCTGGCTATGCGTTTTTTGCATAGGGGAAAAATTACGCTGTGTGGAAAAGGTTCTGCGCAGGATTGAGTTGCAGAAAATTCATAAACCCAGTGACAATGACATTAGTAAATAAAAACAGAAAATCCAGGGACGAAAACGCGATGGCAAAGTACAACGAAAAAGAGCTGGCGGATACGAGCAAGTTTTTAAGTTTTGCCCTCCGACACAAACCGGAGGCGATTGGTATCGTACTGGACCGTGAAGGATGGGCGGATATCAATAAGCTCATACTTTGTGCCCAAAAAGCGGGCAAGCGATTAACCCGTGCATTGCTGGATACCGTGGTCGCAACCAGCGATAAAAAGCGTTTTAGTTATTCCAGTGATGGTAGGTGCATCCGCGCGGTTCAGGGGCATTCGACTTCGCAGGTCGCTATTTCCTTTGCCGAAAAAACACCGCCACAGTTTCTCTACCACGGTACGGCAAGCCGTTTCCTTGACGAGATAAAAAAACAGGGGCTGATTGCAGGGGATCGTCATTACGTGCATCTCTCTGCTGATGAAGCAACGGCACGCAAAGTGGGAGCAAGACACGGATCGCCGGTTGTCTTAACCGTCAAAGCACAGGAAATGGCGAAACGAGGCATCCCTTTCTGGCAAGCGGAAAACGGGTTCTGGCTGACATCAACGGTTGCTGTTGAGTTTCTTGTGTGGTCGTTTATGCCGACTGGGGTACAAAAACAATAAATTCAATATATTGCAGGGGTTATATAGGCCTGGTAAGCGCAGCACATCCGGCAATGTAGCGTTTGTTATCAGTCTGAAGGGATACCCTCGTAAAAGGGTATCCTTTAATAACAACTGCTGAAATTAAAGTGATTTACGGCAGGCGGTCAGTTGGGGGCTGGAATCAGCGTCGCTTCCGGTCATACC
>NZ_JBQZXC010000066.1:0-19833 GCF_053555815.1 Shigella sp. SIG6
CGTGGGTGCGTTTTTTGCGGGTGAGAACGGTAACTCCACCACTGGCGACGCCATTTATATGCGTGGTGCCGATACCTCTAACAGTATTTATATTGATGGTATTCGCGATATCGGCAGCGTCTCGCGCGACACCTTCAATACCGAGCAGGTCGAAGTGATTAAAGGGCCGTCCGGCACCGACTACGGGCGCAGCGCACCGACAGGCTCGATCAATATGATCAGCAAGCAGCCGCGCAATGATTCCGGCATTGACGCCTCCGCCAGTATTGGCAGCGCCTGGTTCCGCCGCGGCACGCTGGACGTCAATCAGGTCATTGGTGATACTACCGCGGTGCGCCTGAATGTGATGGGCGAAAAAACCCACGATGCCGGACGCGACAAAGTCAAAAATGAGCGTTACGGCGTCGCCCCTTCTGTCGCTTTTGGCCTTGGTACAGCGAATCGTTTGTATCTTAATTATCTGCATGTCACTCAGCACAACACGCCAGACGGCGGCATTCCGACCATCGGTTTGCCGGGCTATTCTGCCCCATCTGCGGGAGCGGCGGCCCTGAATCATTCCGGAAAAGTTGATACTCATAACTTTTACGGCACGGATTCCGATTACGACGATTCGACCACCGACACCGCCACCATGCGTTTTGAGCACGACATCAACGATAACACCACCATTCGCAATACTACCCGTTGGTCGCGCGTAAAGCAGGATTACCTGATGACGGCGATTATGGGCGGGGCGTCGAATATTACTCAGCCCACCAGCGATGTGAATAGCTGGACCTAGTCACGCACAGCGAATACCAAAGATGTGAGTAATAAAATTCTCACCAACCAGACCAACCTGACCTCGACGTTCTATACCGGTTCTATCGGTCATGATGTCAGTACCGGCGTGGAATTTACCCGTGAAACGCAGACTAACTATGGCGTTAATCCGGTGACGTTACCGGCGGTAAATATTTATCATCCTGACAGCAGAATTCATCCCGGCGGCCTGACGCGCAACGGCGCAAACGCCAATGGTCAGACGGATACCTTCGCAATTTACGCCTTCGATACGCTGCAAATCACCCGTGATTTTGAGCTGAACGGCGGGATCCGTCTGGATAATTATCATACTGAATATGACAGTGCCACCGCCTGCGGCGGCAGCGGACGCGGTGCCATCACCTGCCCAGCTGGTGTGGCAAAAGGTTCTCCAGTCACCACCGTCGACACCGCCAAGTCGGGCAATCTGGTGAACTGGAAAGCCGGGGCGCTGTATCACCTGACGGAAAACGGCAATGTCTATATTAACTATGCCGTTTCCCAGCAGCCTCCGGGCGGCAACAACTTCGCCCTTGCGCAGTCTGGCAGTGGTAACAGTGCCAACCGCACCGATTTTAAACCGCAAAAAGCCAACACCAGCGAGATTGGCACCAAATGGCAGGTTCAGGATAAACGCCTGTTGCTCACCGCCGCGCTGTTCCGTACTGATATCGAAAATGAAGTTGAGCAAAATGATGACGGGACTTACTCGCAATACGGTAAGAAACGCGTCGAAGGCTATGAGATATCCGTGGCAGGGAATATCACTCCCGCGTGGCAGGTGATTGGCGGCTATACCCAGCAAAAAGCAACCATCAAAAACGGCAAAGATGTTGCCCAGGATGGTTCCTCATCGCTGCCGTATACCCCGGAGCACGCCTTCACCTTATGGAGCCAATATCAGGCAACCGATGATATCTCTGTTGGCGCGGGCGCACGCTATATCGGCAGTATACATAAAGGTTCAGACGGCGCGGTGGGAACGCCAGCATTTACAGAAGGTTACTGGGTCGCCGATGCCAAACTGGGGTATCGGGTTAATCGCAATCTCGACTTCCAGCTAAACGTTTACAACCTGTTTGATACCGATTACGTCGCCTCAATCAACAAGAGCGGCTACCGTTATCACCCGGGCGAGCCAAGAACCTTCTTGCTCACAGCCAATATGCATTTCTGATTCAGATGAGGGGCGCAGGCCCCACTTTTTGGAGAACTTGTATGATGTACCACATTCCCGGCGTGTTATCGCCACAGGACGTCGCCCATTTTCGCGAACAACTGGAACAAGCCGAATGGGTGGATGGACGCGTCACCACCGGAGCACAAGGTGCACAAGTTAAGAACAATCAGCAAGTAGACACCCGCAGCGCGTTATACGCCGCACTGCAAAATGAGGTGCTGAACGCGGTTAACCAACATGCATTGTTCTTTGCCGCTGCCTTGCCGCGTACCCTTTCCACGCCGCTGTTTAATCGCTATCAGAACAATGAAACCTATGGTTTCCATGTGGATGGCGCAGTACGCAGCCATCCACAAAACGGCTGGATGCGCACTGACCTTTCTGCCACGCTGTTTTTAAGCGATCCACAAAGCTACGACGGCGGCGAACTGGTCGTTAATGACACCTTTGGACAACATCGGGTAAAACTCCCGGCAGGTGATCTGGTGTTGTATCCCTCCAGCAGCCTGCATTGCGTGACACCCGTAACCCGCGGCGTACGAGTGGCATCATTTATGTGGATCCAGTCGATGATCCGCGATGATAAAAAGCGCGCCATGCTGTTTGAACTGGACAAAAATATTCAGTCGCTGAAAAGCCGCTATGGTGAAAATGAAGAGATCCTGTCGCTGCTCAATCTTTATCATAATCTGCTGCGGGAATGGTCGGAGATCTGACGCTTGAACTGCCCAGGTTCGTCCCTATATTAGCTACACTTAACTGTACAAGCATTGATATGGGGAGGACGATATGGCATCCGCTTGGGCTAACGATGACGCCGTCAACGAACAGATCAACAGTACAATTGAAGATGCGATTGCCCGCGCTCGGGGTGAAATTCCGCGTGGCGAAAGCCTGTATGAATGTGAAGAGTGCGGTGCCCCCATCCCGCAAGCCCGTCGGGAAGCCATTCCTGGCGTGCGCTTATGTATTCATTGTCAGCAGGAGAAAGATTTACAAAAACCAGCGTATACAGGATATAATCGCAGAGGTTCGAAAGACAGCCAGTTACGTTAACTACAACTGGCGAGATGCATAGCGAGTATAATTTGTATTTTGCGTGGCATTCCGTGCCTTTAACGCTGCTGTGACTGCCACGCGGCATAAAACAAGTCCATAAGTACAACAAATAAATGGTTTATCAGTATGTTAGATATCAATCAATTTATTTGAACAAGGCGGTCAATTCTCTTCGATTTTATCTCTCGTAAAAAAAACGTGATACTCATCACATCGACGAAACAACGTCACTTATACAAAAATCACCTGCGAGAGATTAATTATGAAAACTATCAATACTGTTGTTGCTGCTATGGCTCTTTCAACTCTGTCATTTGGCGTGTTCGCGGCGGAACCGGTAACGGCATCCCAGGCACAGAACATGAATAAAATCGGCGTGGTTTCTGCCGATGGCGCATCCACCCTCGATGCCCTGGAAGCGAAACTGGCTGAGAAAGCGGCGGCAGCCGGTGCCAGTGGATACAGCATCACTTCCGCCACCAACAACAATAAATTAAGCGGTACTGCGGTAATTTATAAGTAATTCGTAGGACGGATAAGGCGTTTATGCCGCATCCGGCAACAGATGCCTGATGCGACGCTACCGCGTCTTATCAGGCCTACAAAATCCGAACCGTTGGACGGATCAGGCGTTTACGCTACGTCCAGCACAAGTATTTCCCTGTCTGTTTGCCGACAGACGCATATGCTCTAACCCTCATTGATCCTATGTTACCCTTGTTTGCCCGTCCGCCACTGGACGGGCTTTTTTTTAGCTGGCTAACTGCTGACAGAAAGCCTGCAACATCTCTTCCGACATACCAATCTGCCGCGCCGCATCACAAATGGCCTGCCAGCTTCCCGCATCCAATGGAATCCCCTGCTCCTGCCGTTCGCGACGCGTGTTCACTTCCCACTCGCCCGGTAGCAAAATCGGCTTATCGTCATCATGCGGCGAGGCTTTCACCCACTCGGCAAAGGCTTCGGTCTGCGCGTTACAATCCGGCGCGCCGAACAGTTCCGGGTTGATGATGATAGTGGTCATGCAGTTAAGAATGGCATCGGGGCTGGTTTGCAACGTTTCCTGATGCGTCGTTTTACCGCCAGAAAGCGCCCCGCCAAGAATTTCACACATCGCTGCAAGGGCGTAGCCTTTATGTTCGGCAAAGGTCAACAGCGACCCCAACGGCGACTCCTGCATTACCGCCGGATTGGTCGTCGGCACGCCGTTAACGTCAATCAGGCAACCTGGCGGCACGGGGACGCCTTTATGCCAGGCGACGCGGGTTTTGCCAAATGCAATGGCGCTGGTGGCGTAATCAAGCAACAGCGGGAAATTATCTTTACGAGGGAAAACCACACAGAAGGGATTGGTGCCAAAGCGGCTGTCGCGACCGTGGAACGGCGCGACCATTGGAATACCGACCACGCTAACAAAGTGGATAGAGACAAACCCCGCCGCTGAACACTGCTCCGCCCAGTAACCGATACGGCCGATATGATGCGAGTTATGTAGCGCCACGGCAGCAATACCGTGCTGATGCGCTTTCTCAATCCCCAGCGCCATCGCTTCGTGTGCCGCGACCTGACCGAATGCGCGATCGCCATCGAGCGTGACTGCCGCCCCCGCCTCTTTAACGATTTTGGCATGATGGTTAATTTGCAGATGCCCCTGACTCCAGGAACGCACATAGCTTGGGATCATGCCAATACCATGAGAATCATGCCCTGCCAGGTTTGCCGCGATTAAATGATCGGCAACTAATTTCGCTTCTTGTTCCTCGCTACCCATCTGACGAAATACAGCCTGAATAAAACTGTGCAGCGTCTGAGCATCAAAGCGATGACCACTTTCCATGGTTAACTCCTGTTTATGTTATGTGTTTGTTGTTTTTTTATGCTGCACGCCGGGCGCGGGAAGGTCAATAAAGATGCAGGAATTTCATATTGCGGTGGGGTAAAAGCCGGATGACGTGGCTCATCCGGCTGAGATAAAAATTAAAATGCCTGATTAACGCGCGCCAGGCCATCGCTGATAGTTGCCGCTTCACCCGTAGCCACCAGGCAGCAAGCCATCTGGATTTTCAGCGATTCGGGAATCGCTTCGCTGCCAGCCAGGCAACGCTCAGTCCACTGCGCCGTGGTTTCCGGATCTTTTGCTTGTGGCAGTAACTCGCTACCAGCAGGGTCCTGTTTTTCATACAGCACCCGCATCCCTTCACGGTCAATGAGATTGATCTGCGGGCAGCGCTGCGGATTAGCATACACTTCGCCTTCAGTACCATGCATTAGTAACGCCCACCCGCCGATATCGCTAAAGAACTTCGCGACGCGTCCAATGTATTCCGGATGCGAAACGCTGGAAAGACACAGTGCCTCACCTTCGGCAAATGGCGTCGCCAGTTTCGCCAGTTGTTTTTCCAGCGGCGGGCAAAACGCGCCGACAGGCATAAACACCGGTTGATGTTCGTCGAGCTTCGCCTGCGCCTGCCCGCCGTGCAACGTTGGTGTAATACCCATCAGTTCGAAAATGGTTTCTGTCAGCACGCGAGTTGGATCTTCGCTAACTCCGTGAACCACCACAGGAAAACCGAGTTTATGCAGCAGAATCGCCAATAATGGCGTCAGGTTAGCCTGTTTACGCGCGCCGTTGTAACTGGGGATGACAATCGGCATCGGCTTGCCTGCAGGCGGCGTCAGCTTGATGGTGTGATTTTGCATGGCTTCGTAAAAGCCGAGCATCTCTGCTTCCCCTTCCCCTTTGATACGCAGCGCAATCAATACGCCGCCCAACTCAAGGTCAGGGACTTCACCATTGAGCATATGAGCATACAGACCGCGCGCAGTATCCCGGTCTAAATCGCGCGCGTGGTTTTTCCCGCGCCCGATCTCTTTAATGATTTTGCGATAGTCCATTTACGACTCCTTACCTGACTCACATCATTAACGCCGCCGACGGCGTGGGGATTTCGTTTTTTCTTTCTTTTTAACTATACCTTCAGGGACTTCCGGTTGCTCTATCGGAAATACCGGTAATGCATCCAGTAGTCGCTTGCCATAATTTTTTGTCAGCAAGCGTTTGTCGTAGATAACCACTTCGCCCCAGCAACCGTGGCTTCGAATCAGTCGCCCAACCTGCTGAATCAGGTTAAACGAGGCGCTCGGCAGGCTTTGCACCTCAAACGGATAGCGGTTGAGGCTTTTCAGCCATTCCCCTTCGGTGATCACCACCGGGCTGTCGATGGGCGGAAAAGCGATTTTGTGGATATGCACCTGGCTGAGCAGATCACCTTTCAAATCAAGCCCTTCGGCAAATGACTGTAAGCCCACCAGCACGCTACGCTCACCGTTGGCAACGCGTTTGCGGTGCAGTTCAACTAAGCGATAACGCGGCTGATCGCCCTGCACCAGCAACATCAGGCGTAAATCCGTCACATAGTCGAGAAAGCGCTGCATCGCCCGTCCGCTGGCAAACAGTACCAACATACCGAGATGTTTTTTGCTCTCCACCTGTTCACGGAAAAAGGCCGCCATTTCGGCAATGTGTTGCTCTTCGTTGTCGATGGAAGGCTCAAAGTGCATCCGGGGAATAACAATTTTGCCCTGTTCGCAGTGGTTAAAGGGGGAATCCAGCGCCACAAAACGGTCGCCCGCTTTCTCTTTCAGACCACTCATCTCCTGCAAACGCGAAAAACTATTCAGCGAACGCAAGGTTGCGGAGGTGACAATAATGTGCGGAATACTGCGCCACAGCAGCCTTTCCAGCTGATCGCTGACACGTATTCCCACGCAGTGAAACCAGAGGTGTAGCTGCCCTTCGCGCTCTTCCCGCGTCGCCCATTTGGTCACCGGCGCACCGGAAGATTGCGCCAGAGACGCCAGCCGCCAGAGTTTGCTTTGCACCTCAAACATCCCCAGCGCGCGGTTCATCTGTAAAATCAACCGATGCAGACGCACAATATCGTGGCTGCCGGTTTTCTCACTTAAATCGTTAAGAAATAACTCCGCCAGACCACGCAGCATCTCGGTGAGTTTTGCCAGCCGCTGGCAGATCTCCAGCAATTCATCAGGCAGTTCGCCCATCGCAAAACGGTGCTCTGCCTCCTGCCCGGCAGGCATGTAGAGATTGAGAATGTTGTTTAACGAGGCGATAAGCTCATACAACTCTTCACAATGCGCATTCAAACGTTCAGGGATCGCCAGCGGTGGGATGGTCTTCGGGCGAAACTGCTCCATGCAGGTAGCGACCAGTTTCGTGAACAAGTCCAGCTGTAGTCGATACCAGGGCGCGGTGATTTCAGTGCTCATCTCCAGCGCATCCCGGGCCACATCTGGCAGGTGATGACCTTCGTCCAGCACCAGCAGCAGATTTTTCGGGTCAGGCAGTACGGCTTCGCTTTCCATCGCCGCCATCACCAGCGCATGGTTTGCCACCACCACTTCCGCTTCCTGAATCTCCCGACGAGTAACAAAAAACGGGCATTCACGATAGTAGTAACAGTTACGGTTGAGGCAGCTGGCTTTGTCGGTACTCAAACGACGCCAGAGATCATCATCTATAGCGATATCCGTATGATCGCGCAGACCATCCCATTTATAAGTGTCGAGATCGCCCTTCAGCTTCGCACAACGTTTTTGCTCTTCCTGATTATTTGGCGTCAGTTCGTCGTCAAGAAACGCCAGCAGATCCTGTTGCGTGGGTTCAGTGCTGGCGAGCGCCGTCAGATTACGCGGACAAACGTAGCGCCCACGCCCGAAAGCGGCAGTGAATTTAAGATCGGGAATGATCTTTTTCAGCAGCGGTAAATCTTTGCTGTAAATCTGATCCTGCAACGCCACGTTGGCGGTACTCACCACCAGCGTTTTTTGCTCTTCGCGGGCAATGGCGATGCCGGGGATCAAATAGGAGAGCGTTTTCCCAACGCCGGTGGGGGCTTCAATCGCCAGATGCCGCCCTTCTTCTCCGGCCAGCGTTTTGGCGACGTCCGCAATCATCTGCCGCTGCGGCGCACGGGGAATAAAGTCGGGGATCTGTTCCTGAAGCGCCTTATACCAGGCGGCAATTTGCGCTTTAAGCGCGGCGGTTAATGCCATGAGAAAACCTGAAATACTGTATAAACAGCCAATATTGTGGCATTTTTCGGTTTTCAGGGGTAATGGTTTTTCTGTTTCTGGAAAGCGGCTCGCAATAACCACCAACATAATGCGGTTTAATGCCCGTTCGAGCACAAAGGATCCAACACGTCATGCAAGACACCATCATAAATTTCTACAGCACCAGCGATGACTACGGTGATTTTTCTAACTTTGCCGCCTGGCCCATCAAGGTTGACGGGAATACCTGACCCACCTCCGAACACTATTTTCAGGCACAAAAATTCCTTGATGAAAAATACCGCGAAGAGATCCGTCGGGTTTCTTCCCCCATGGTCGCCGCTCGCATGGGGCGTAATCGTTCCAAGCCACTTCGTAAAAACTGGGAGTCGGTTAAAGAACAGGTGATGCGTAAAGCACTTCGCGCTAAATTCGAACAGCATGCAGAACTGCGTGTGCTCTTGCTGGCAACCGCGCCCGCAAAACTGGTTGAGCATACGGAAAACGATGCTTACTGGGGAGACGGTGGTAATGGTAAGGGCAAGAATCGACTGGGCTACCTTTTAATGGAGTTGCGCGAACAATTGGCTATAGAGAAGTAACGTCTCGGTGGCTTATGGGCGGTAAAACAGATAAATTTTTTCCCGTGTTCTCAAATTGCTGACAAGTGCTTGTTGTGAAATGCCGGATGCGGCGTAAACGCCTTATCCGGCCTACAAAAGCATGCAAATTCAATATATTGCAGAGTTCACGTAGGCCTGATAAGCGTAGCGCATCAGGCAGTTTTGCGTTTGTTCATCAGCCTGATGCCGGGCATAGCCCGGCATAAAAGATTACTGCGCAGCGGCAGGTTTACGCGGACGGCGGCGACGTTGTTGTTCGCCTGCCGGTTTGGCATCGCCGAGGCGGCGAGACGGTTTTTCTGCAGGTTTCGCGCTTGCAGATTTTGCGCCACCTTCCCCACGGCGTGGTTGCTGTTGACCGCGACCACCACCTTGCCCACGACCGCCGCCGCCACGTTGCTGGCGACCGTTCTGGATCGGTTCGGCTTTGATTGACGGGTCCGGCTCATAGCCCGGAATCGCAATGCGCGGGATCTCTTTTTTCAGCAGTTTTTCGATATCACGCAGCAGTTTGTGTTCATCAACACACACCAGCGACAACGCTTCACCGGTAGCAGCCGCACGACCGGTACGCCCGATACGGTGGACATAATCTTCCGGTACGTTTGGCAGTTCATAGTTGACGACGTGCGGCAACTCTTCGATATCCAGACCGCGCGCAGCGATATCGGTCGCCACCAGTACGCGAATGTCACCCGATTTAAAATCAGCCAGCGCACGGGTACGCGCACCTTGCGATTTATTCCCGTGGATCGCCACACTACGGATGCCATCTTTATTGAGCTGCTCAGCCAGATGGTTAGCGCCGTGTTTGGTACGGGTAAACACCAGCACCTGCTGCCAGTTCCCTTTACCAATCATGTGCGACAGCAATTCGCGTTTGCGTTTCTTATCGACAAAGTGAACGTGCTGGGTCACCTGATCAGACGCGGTATTGCGGCGTGCCACTTCGATTTCCAGCGGGTTGTGCAACAGTTTTTCCGCCAGGGCTTTAATATCGTCAGAGAAGGTCGCAGAGAACAGCAGGTTCTGGCGTTTCGCTGGCAGTTTTGTTAACACGCGACGGATATCGTGGATAAAGCCCATGTCGAGCATGCGGTCAGCTTCATCGAGGACGAGGATTTCAACCTGATCCAGCTTCACTGCATTTTGATGTTCCAGGTCCAGCAAACGTCCCGGCGTTGCCACCAGCACATCAACGCCGCCGCGCAACTTCATCATTTGTGGGTTAATGCTGACACCGCCAAACACCACCAGCGAACGAATGTTCAGGTATTTGCTGTAATCACGGACGTTTTCGCCAATCTGTGCCGCCAGTTCACGGGTCGGGGTAAGAATGAGCGCACGTACCGGACGACGCCCTTTGGCGTGCGGCTGGCGAGTGATCAGGTGTTGCAACAGCGGCAGCGTAAAGCCCGCTGTTTTGCCGGTGCCGGTCTGGGCGCTAGCCATCAGGTCGCGGCCTTCCAGCACCGCAGGGATCGCCTGCTGCTGAATAGGGGTGGGTTCACGGTAACCCTGCTCGGCAACGGCGCGCAGGATATCAGGGCTTAAACCCAAAGAATCGAAAGACATAACTACTCCGAACCGCCCCGACCGTTACCGGTGTAGTTTTCAGGGAGATACTGAAAAGGAAAATGACAAAAACCACAATGTCATGAGGGAGCGGAGTGTAGCAGTTTTTGTGACGCAGCGCATAAATTATCCCTGTGACTGGCGTAGCTAAAATTCTTAGCCATACTGGACAACTCCCATATGGAGTCATAATCTTAATCAATCATTTGATTAAGAATGGACTGTGCGATGAATAATCCTGCCATGACAATCAAGGGTGAACAGGCGAAAAAACAGCTGATTGCTGCCGCACTGGCGCAGTTTGGTGAATATGGAATGAACGCCACCACCCGCGAGATAGCCGCCCAGGCCGGGCAGAATATCGCTGCCATCACCTACTACTTCGGTTCGAAAGAAGATTTGTACCTCGCCTGCGCCCAGTGGATTGCCGATTTTATTGGCGAGCAGTTCCGTCCGCATGCCGAGGAAGCCGAACGCTTGTTCGCCCAACCACAGCCTGATCGGGCTGCCATCCGTGAACTGATCCTTCGCGCCTGCAGGAACATGATTAAGCTGCTCACCCAGGATGACACCGTCAACCTCAGCAAGTTTATCTCCCGTGAGCAGCTCTCTCCCACGGCAGCCTACCACCTGGTGCACGAACAGGTGATTAGTCCGCTACACAGCCACCTGACACGCCTGATTGCCGCCTGGACCGGCTGCGACGCTAATGACACCCGCATGATCCTTCATACCCATGCGTTGATTGGTGAGATTCTGGCGTTCCGTCTTGGCAAAGAAACAATTCTGTTACGTACCGGCTGGACCGCGTTCGATGAAGAAAAGACCGAACTGATCAACCAGACGGTGACCTGTCATATCGACCTGATTTTGCAAGGATTATCGCAAAGGAGTTTGTAGTGATGAAAAAACCTGTCGTGATCGGACTGGCGGTAGTGGTACTTGCCGCCGTGGTTGCCGGAGGCTACTGGTGGTATCAAAGCCGCCAGGATAACGGCCTGACGCTGTATGGCAACGTGGATATTCGTACGGTGAATCTTAGTTTCCGTGTTGGGGGGCGCGTTGAATCGCTGGCGGTGGACGAAGGTGATGCTATCAAAGCGGGCCAGGTGCTGGGCGAACTGGATCACAAGCCGTATGAGATTGCCCTGATGCAGGCGAAAGCGGGCGTCTCGGTGGCACAGGCGCAGTATGATCTGATGCTTGCCGGGTATCGCGATGAAGAAATCGCTCAGGCCGCCGCAGCGGTGAAACAGGCGCAAGCCGCCTATGACTATGCGCAGAACTTCTATAACCGCCAGCAAGGACTGTGGAAAAGCCGCACCATTTCGGCAAATGACCTGGAAAATGCCCGCTCCTCGCGCGACCAGGCACAGGCAACGCTGAAATCAGCACAGGATAAATTGCGTCAGTACCGTTCCGGTAACCGTGAACAGGACATCGCTCAGGCGAAAGCCAGCCTCGAACAGGCGCAGGCGCAACTGGCACAGGCGGAGCTGAATTTACAGGACTCAACGTTGATAGCACCGTCTGATGGCACGCTGTTAACGCGCGCGGTAGAGCCAGGCACGGTTCTCAATGAAGGTGGCACGGTGTTTACCGTTTCACTAACGCGTCCGGTGTGGGTGCGCGCTTATGTTGATGAACGGAATCTTGACCAGGCCCAGCCGGGGCGCAAAGTGCTGCTTTATACCGATGGTCGCCCGGACAAGCCGTATCACGGGCAGATTGGTTTCGTTTCGCCGACTGCTGAATTTACCCCGAAAACCGTCGAAACACCGGATCTGCGTACCGACCTCGTCTATCGCCTGCGTATTGTGGTGACCGACGCCGATGATGCGTTACGCCAGGGAATGCCAGTGACGGTACAATTCGGTGACGAGGCAGGACATGAATGATGCCGTTATCACGCTGAACGGCCTGGAAAAACGCTTTCCGGGCATGGACAAGCCCGCCGTCGCGCCGCTCGATTGTACCATTCACGCCGGTTATGTGACGGGGTTGGTGGGGCCGGACGGTGCAGGTAAAACCACGCTGATGCGGATGTTGGCGGGATTACTGAAACCCGACAGCGGCAGTGCCACGGTGATTGGCTTTGATCCGATCAAAAACGACGGCGCGCTGCACGCCGTGCTCGGCTATATGCCGCAGAAATTTGGTCTGTATGAAGATCTCACGGTGATGGAGAACCTCAATCTGTACGCGGATTTGCGCAGCGTCACCGGCGAGGCACGTAAGCAAACTTTTGCTCGCCTGCTGGAGTTTACGTCTCTTGGGCCGTTTACCGGACGCCTGGCGGGCAAGCTCTCCGGTGGGATGAAACAAAAACTCGGCCTGGCCTGTACCCTGGTGGGCGAACCGAAAGTGTTGCTGCTCGATGAACCCGGCGTCGGCGTTGACCCTATCTCACGGCGCGAACTGTGGCAGATGGTGCATGAGCTGGCGGGCGAAGGGATGTTAATCCTCTGGAGTACCTCGTATCTCGACGAAGCCGAGCAGTGCCGTGACGTGTTACTGATGAACGAAGGCGAGTTGCTGTATCAGGGAGAACCAAAAGCCCTGACACAAACCATGGCCGGACGCAGCTTTCTGATGACCAGTCCACACGAGGGCAACCGCAAACTGTTGCAACGCGCCTTGAAACTGCCGCAGGTCAGCGACGGCATGATTCAGGGGAAATCGGTACGTCTGATCCTCAAAAAAGAGGCCACACCAGACGATATTCGCCATGCCGACGGGATGCCGGAAATCAACATCAACGAAACTACGCCGCGTTTTGAAGATGCGTTTATTGATTTGCTGGGCGGTGCCGGAACCTCAGAATCGCCGCTGGGTGCAATATTGCATACGGTAGAAGGCACACCCGGCGAGACGGTGATCGAAGCGAAAGAACTGACCAAGAAATTTGGTGATTTTGCCGCCACCGATCACGTCAACTTTGCCGTTAAACGTGGGGAGATTTTTGGTTTGCTGGGGCCAAACGGCGCGGGTAAATCGACCACCTTTAAGATGATGTGCGGTTTGCTGGTGCCGACTTCCGGCCAGGCGCTGGTGCTGGGGATGGATCTGAAAGAGAGTTCCGGTAAAGCGCGCCAGCATCTCGGCTATATGGCGCAAAAATTTTCGCTCTACGGCAACCTGACGGTCGAACAGAATTTACGCTTTTTCTCTGGTGTGTATGGCTTACGCGGTCGGGCGCAGAACGAAAAAATCTCCCGTATGAGCGAGGCATTTGGCCTGAAAAGTATTGCCTCACACGCCACCGATGAACTGCCATTAGGTTTTAAACAGCGGCTGGCGCTGGCCTGTTCGCTGATGCATGAACCGGATATTCTCTTTCTCGACGAACCGACTTCCGGCGTTGACCCCCTCACCCGCCGTGAATTTTGGCTGCACATCAACAGCATGGTAGAGAAAGGCGTCACGGTGATGGTCACCACCCACTTTATGGATGAAGCGGAATATTGCGACCGCATCGGCCTGGTGTACCGTGGGAAATTAATCGCCAGCGGTACGCCGGACGATTTGAAAGCACAGTCAGCTAACGATGAGCAACCCGATCCCACCATGGAGCAAGCCTTTATTCAGTTGATCCACGACTGGGATAAGGAGCATAGCAATGAGTAACCCGATCCTTTCCTGGCGTCGCGTGCGGGCGCTGTGCGTCAAAGAGACGCGGCAGATCGTTCGCGATCCGAGTAGCTGGCTGATTGCGGTAGTGATCCCACTGCTACTGCTGTTTATTTTTGGTTACGGCATTAACCTCGACTCCAGCAAGCTGCGGGTCGGGATTTTGCTGGAACAGCGTAGCGAAGCGGCGCTGGATTTCACCCACACCATGACCGGTTCGCCCTACATCGACGCCACCATCAGCGATAACCGTCAGGAACTGATCGCCAAAATGCAGTCGGGGAAAATTCGCGGTCTGGTGGTTATTCCCGTGGATTTCGCCGAACAGATGGAGCGCGCCAACGCCACCGCACCGATTCAGGTGATCACCGACGGCAGTGAGCCGAATACCGCTAACTTTGTGCAGGGGTATGTCGAAGGGATCTGGCAGATCTGGCAAATGCAGCGAGCGGAGGACAACGGGCAGACTTTTGAACCGCTTATTGATGTACAAACCCGCTACTGGTTTAACCCGGCGGCGATAAGCCAGCACTTTATTATCCCGGGTGCGGTGACCATTATCATGACGGTCATCGGCGCGATTCTCACCTCGCTGGTGGTGGCGCGAGAATGGGAACGCGGCACCATGGAGGCTCTGCTCTCTACGGAGATTACCCGCACGGAACTGCTGCTGTGTAAGCTGATCCCTTATTACTTTCTCGGGATGCTGGCGATGTTGCTGTGTATGCTGGTGTCAGTGTTTATTCTCGGCGTGCCGTATCGCGGTTCGCTGCTGATTCTGTTTTTTATCTCCAGCCTGTTTTTACTCAGTACCCTGGGAATGGGGCTGCTGATTTCCACGATTACCCGCAACCAGTTCAATGCCGCTCAGGTCGCCCTGAACGCCGCTTTTCTGCCGTCGATTATGCTTTCCGGCTTTATTTTTCAGATCGACAGTATGCCCGCGGTGATCCGCGCGGTGACGTACATTATTCCCGCTCGTTATTTCGTCAGCACCCTGCAAAGCCTGTTCCTCGCCGGGAATATTCCAGTGGTGCTGGTGGTAAACGTGCTGTTTTTGATCGCTTCGGCGGTGATGTTTATCGGCCTGACGTGGCTGAAAACCAAACGTCGGCTGGATTAGGGAGAAGAGCATGTTTCATCGCTTATGGACGTTAATCCGCAAAGAGTTGCAGTCGTTGCTGCGCGAACCACAAACCCGCGCGATTCTGATTTTACCCGTGCTAATTCAGGTGATCCTGTTCCCGTTCGCCGCCACGCTGGAAGTGACTAACGCCACCATCGCCATCTACGATGAAGATAACGGCGAGCATTCGGTGGAACTTACTCAACGTTTTGCCCGCGCCAGCGCCTTTACACATGTGCTGCTGCTGAAAAGCCCACAGGAGATCCGCCCGACCATCGACACACAAAAGGCGTTACTACTGGTGCGTTTCCCGGCTGACTTCTCGCGCAAACTGGATACCTTCCAGACCGCGCCGTTGCAGTTGATCCTCGACGGGCGTAACTCCAACAGTGCGCAAATTGCCGCCAACTACCTGCAACAGATCGTCAAAAATTATCAGCAGGAGCTGCTGGAAGGAAAACCGAAACCCAACAACAGCGAGCTGGTGGTACGCAACTGGTATAACCCGAATCTCGACTACAAATGGTTTGTGGTGCCGTCGCTGATCGCCATGATCACCACTATCGGCGTAATGATCGTCACTTCACTTTCCGTCGCCCGCGAACGTGAACAAGGTACGCTCGATCAGCTACTGGTTTCGCCGCTCACCACCTGGCAGATCTTCATCGGCAAAGCCGTACCGGCGTTAATTGTCGCCACCTTCCAGGCCACCATTGTGCTGGCGATTGGTATCTGGGCGTATCAAATCCCCTTCGCCGGATCGCTAGCGCTGTTCTACTTTACGATGGTGATTTACGGTTTATCGCTGGTGGGATTCGGTCTGTTGATTTCATCACTCTGCTCGACACAACAGCAGGCGTTTATCGGCGTGTTTGTTTTTATGATGCCCGCCATTCTCCTTTCCGGTTACGTTTCGCCGGTGGAAAACATGCCAGTGTGGCTGCAAAATCTGACGTGGATTAACCCTATTCGCCACTTTACGGACATTACCAAGCAGATTTATTTGAAGGATGCGAGTCTGGATATTGTGTGGAATAGTTTGTGGCCGCTACTGGTGATAACGGCCACGACAGGGTCAGCGGCGTACGCGATGTTTAGACGTAAGGTGATGTAACTTCTTATCTTTCGCCAGCAAAGACACTACCGCCGGGCCAGCAAGGATCGCCAGCCCTGCAATTGCCAGCAAAAAGTTGTTTTCCAGTACGCGGGACAACAGCCACAGCACAATCAGCGCTGCGCCAAAATACCAAGTCGTGGTCAGCTCTTCCAGCACGTCTGCCACCTCACGCCAGCGTTGCTCGGGGTGGCGCTGAAACACCAGCATCATCACTACCGTGACACAATACAGTGCGCATAATCCCACGCCGACGTGAACCAGAGTCTTACTCATCCAGCCCACCACCAGCAGCGCCACTACCAGTAAATGCAACATAATCTGCCAGCAACTTAGACCCGTTGCGACACGAACACGTTGTTGCCACTTCATGGCTTCTCTCCTGAAGAATTTATCTCTACTTACTCAGAGTACCGAACTTTACGGAAAATTCCGTAAGACCGCACCTTTTTGTGACGCCGACTACACTATTTCAATGAGATAAGAGGCAAAGACAGGAAAATTATGCCCGATCAAACACAACAATTTTCGTTCAAGGTGCTCACCATCAACATTCACAAAGGCTTTACCGCGTTTAACCGACGCTTCATTTTGCCGGAACTTCGCGATGCCGAGCGTACCGTCAGCGCCGATATTGTTTGCCTGCAGGAAGTGATGGGCGCGCACGAAGTTCATCCGCTGCATGTGGAAAACTGGCCCGATACCTCGCACTACGAGTTTCTCGCCGACACTATGTGGAGCGATTTTGCCTACGGTCGCAATGCCGTATACCCGGAAGGGCATCACGGCAACGCCGTACTGTCGCGTTATCCCATTGAACATTATGAGAATCGCGATGTTTCGGTCGATGGTGCGGAAAAGCGCGGCGTGCTCTACTGCCGCATTGTGCTGCCGATGACCGGAAAAGCGATTCATGTGATGTGCGTACATCTGGGCCTGCGTGAGGCGCACCGTCAGGCGCAGCTTGCGATGCTCGCCGAATGGGTGAATGAGCTACCGGACGGCGAACCGGTATTGGTGGCGGGTGATTTCAATGACTGGCGGCAAAAAGCTAATCATCCGTTAAAAGTGCAGGCCGGACTGGATGAGATTTTTACCCGCGCCCACGGACGCCCGGCGCGCACGTTTCCGGTGCAATTTCCTCTACTACGACTGGACAGGATCTACGTCAAAAATGCCAGCGCCAGCGCGCCAACCGCGTTGCCGCTGCGGACATGGCGACACCTTTCTGATCATGCCCCTTTAAGTGCGGAGATTCATTTATGAAATGTAGCTGGCGCGAAGGCAATAAGATCCAGTTGCTGGAAAACGGCGAGCAATATTATCCCGCGGTGTTTAAGGCGATTGGCGAGGCACAAGAACGCATCATTCTTGAAACGTTTATCTGGTTTGAGGATAACGTCGGCAAACAGCTGCATGCGGCACTACTGGCAGCAGCGCAACGCGGGGTTAAAGCGGAAGTCTTGCTGGATGGCTACGGTTCACCGGATCTCAGCGATGAGTTTGTCAATGAACTGACGGCAGCTGGCGTAGTGTTCCGCTACTACGATCCCCGCCTCGCCTTTTTGGTATGCGCACCAATGTGTTTCGCCGGATGCATCGCAAAATTGTGGTGATCGACGCGCGTATCGCCTTTATTGGCGGGCTGAATTACTCCGCCGAGCATATGTCCAGCTACGGTCCAGAGGCTAAACAGGATTACGCGGTACGCCTTGAAGGGCCGATTGTCGAAGATATTCTCCAGTTTGAGCTGGAAAACCTGCCTGGACAGAGCGCGGCACGACGCTGGTGGCGACGTCATCACAAAGCGGAAGAGAACCGCCAGCCGGGAGAAGCGCAGGTATTGCTGGTCTGGCGCGATAACGAAGAACATCGCGATGATATTGAACGCCATTATCTGAAAATGCTCACTCAGGCGCGGCGGGAAGTGATTATCGCCAACGCCTACTTCTTCCCCGGCTATCGATTTTTACACGCCTTGCGTAAAGCGGCACGGCGCGGGGTGCGGATCAAACTGATCATTCAGGGCGAACCGGATATGCCGATTGTCAGAGTCGGTGCGCGCTTGCTGTATAACTATCTGGTTAAAGGCGGCGTTCAGGTTTTTGAGTACCGCCGCCGCCCGCTCCACGGCAAAGTGGCATTGATGGACGATCACTGGGCGACAGTAGGGTCCAGTAATCTCGATCCGCTCAGTTTGTCACTGAATCTCGAAGCAAATGTCATCATCCACGATCGTCATTTTAACCAGACGCTGCGCGATAATCTGAACGGCATTATTGCCGCAGATTGTCAGCAGGTGGATGAAACCATGCTGCCCAAACGCACCTGGTGGAACCTGACCAAAAGCGTGCTGGCGTTCCACTTTTTACGCCACTTCCCGGCGCTGGTTGGCTGGCCTCCGGCACACACACCACGTCTGACGCAGGTTGATCCCCCCGCACAACCGACAATGGAAACGCAGGATCGGGTAGAAACTGAAAACACGGGGGTAAAACCCTGATGAGTAAATCACACCCGCGCTGGCGCTTAGCAAAGAAGATCCTCACCTGGCTGTTTTTTATCGCGGTGATTGTGTTGCTGGTGGTCTACGCCAAAAAAGTGGACTGGGAAGAGGTCTGGAAGGTCATCCGCGACTACAATCGCGTTGCGCTGCTTAGTGCGGTCGGGCTGGTGGTCGTCAGCTATCTGATTTACGGCTGCTATGACCTGCTCGCCCGCTTTTACTGCGGTCACAAACTGGCGAAGCGCCAGGTGATGCTGGTGTCGTTTATCTGCTACGCCTTCAACCTGACGCTCAGTACCTGGGTCGGCGGCATTGGTATGCGCTATCGTTTGTACTCCCGACTAGGGTTACCGGGCAGCACTATTACGCGGATTTCCTCGCTCAGTATTACCACCAACTGGCTGGGCTATATTTTACTGGCAGGGATTATCTTTACCGCAGGCGTGGTGGAGTTGCCGGATCACTGGTATGTCGATCAAACTACGCTGCGTATTCTCGGCATTGGCTTACTGATGATTATCGCGGTTTATTTGTGGTTTTGCGCTTTCGCGAAGCACCGCCATATGACCATCAAAGGGCAAAAGCTGGTGCTGCCTTCATGGAAATTCGCCCTCGCTCAGATGCTGATTTCCAGCGTTAACTGGATGGTAATGGGGGCGATTATCTGGCTGTTACTTGGTCAAAGCGTGAACTATTTCTTTGTACTGGGCGTGTTACTGGTTAGTAGTATTGCTGGCGTCATCGTGCATATTCCGGCGGGGATCGGTGTGCTGGAAGCGGTGTTTATCGCACTACTGGCTGGGGAGCATACCTCGAAAGGGAGCATTATCGCCGCCCTGCTCGCTTATCGCGTCCTGTATTACTTTATCCCGCTGCTGCTGGCGCTGATCTGTTACCTGCTACTGGAAAGCCAAGCGAAGAAGCTACGGGCGAAAAATGAAGCGGCGATGTGAAGTTTAGTTAAGTTCTTTAGTATCTGCATTTACGACTAATGAAAAAAACGCGTATGCCTTTGCCAGACAAGCGTTATAGCTATCGCGGCAAGTATCCCAAAGAAGCCGATAAAATAGTAATAGAGTGTTAATGCACCTGTAAAAGCGCAACGAACCGGACTCCACAACTCTTCACTATGGCATTTTC
>NZ_JBQZXC010000067.1:0-19298 GCF_053555815.1 Shigella sp. SIG6
CAGGAGATAATATCCTGCCGTTTTTTATTTATGCTGATTCGTCAATATCGAGACGGGCGAGGAAATTGCGAATTCCTTCACGTGACAAAAATTGCGCGACTTTTTCCTGCTCAATGTCTGTCATATTATCTATCGCGTTGATGATTTGTCGATACGCCGGGGCGCGTGCTCCAGGAGCGTATTCAGCAATTCTCTCTTCAGCTTCCATCAACATTGGTGTGTTATGGAAGGCTGGCGTGTTCTGAATAAACTCGCAAACTTGCGTATCGACCAGAATAAGTCTGGCACGACCGCCTTTCACGCCGGGAAATTTTTCCGTTTTCCAGCCTTTTTCTCTGATCCAACGGTTAACAGTTTGTTTAGCCACACCGAGGCATTCAGCCAGTTCTTCGGTGGTCATTTTATTGCGTAATCTTTTCATATTATTTGCTATCGCGAATCCCTAAGCGTTGTAACAATCCGATAATCCCTTCCCGCAGAAGCAAGGATGTAAACTGTTTTTGTTCAACTGGCGTCATCTCTTTCGCCAGTGTCACCAGCAATACTTCAAGCGGCGCATCACCAGAAAGGGCAGGCGCTTCTCCCTGACCTTCTGGACGTTCAGCATTGCGAATATATTCACGAACCTGTTCATTGACGTGAACCAGTCGGGCTTTGCCACCCTGGACGCCAGGTTTTGGTGACGTTGTCCAGCCTTCCTTGCGTACCCATTTATTAATGGTCTGGCGGCTATAGCCGGTCAGTCTGGCAAGTTCATCTGGTGTCATCCTCTCCTTGAACATAACAATTCCCTGAATGTATGTGGGTCTATTAGTAGTTCATTTTATAACACCACTTTACAGGAAACCGTGACATGAATAACTACTGAATGCGAGCGGTTTTCCAAAATTGTTCATTTGCCTGATTTTTCAGCGATTGAAACTACACGTTGCAATTTGCCGTTGACACATTCGGGCGGAATTCATATGATGCCGCCCGTCAACTCGACAAGCTTTACGTGACGGGGCTATAGCTCAGCTGGGAGAGCGCTTGCATGGCATGCAAGAGGTCAGCGGTTCGATCCCGCTTAGCTCCACCAAATTTTGCACCCAGCAAATTTGGTACGTAAACGCATCGTGGGGCTATAGCTCAGCTGGGAGAGCGCTTGCATGGCATGCAAGAGGTCAGCGGTTCGATCCCGCTTAGCTCCACCAAATTTCCAACCCTCGCTGCAAAGCGGGGGTTTTTTGTCTCTGCTTTTTGCCGCTTTTGTAATACAGTCTACGTCCGGGTTAGCGCTGCCTGGTGAAAGCATCATTGGATGAAAAATCGGCAACAGGCTGGCCCCTGTTTGCTTCGCGATGCGAATAAACTTATTATTTGTGTGCCTGAAAACCCCGATCAGTGAGAGTAGTGTACTCATGTTTGTGGAGCATAACCTGATAAAAAATATCAAGATATTCACACTAGCGTTTACGCTCACCGTGGTACTTATTCAGCTATCCCGTTTTATTTCGCCACTTGCCATTATCCATTCCAGTTATATCTTTCTGGCGTGGATGCCACTGTGCGTAATGCTGTCAATCTTGTTTATCTTTGGCTGGCGCGGTGTCGTTCCCGTTTTATGCGGGATGTTTTGCACCAATCTGTGGAACTTTCATCTCTCTTTTTTACAGACTGCGGTCATGCTCGGCAGCCAGACGTTTGTCGTGTTGTGTGCCTGCGCAATATTACGCTGGCAGCTGGGGACGCGTTGGCGTTATGGATTGACCAGCCGATATGTCTGGCAACGTCTGTTCTGGCTTGGTTTGGTGACGCCGATCGGCATCAAATGCAGCATGTATCTTGTGGGGAGCTTCTTTGATTTCCCGCTAAAGATATCCACCTTTTTCGGCGATGCGGATGCCATTTTCACGGTCGTTGATTTACTAAGCCTTTTCACCGCAGTGCTGATTTACAACATGCTTTTCTACTATCTCACTCGCATGATTGTAAGTCCCCACTTTGCGCAGATATTGTGGCGCAGGGATATCGCTCCGTCGTTGGGCAAAGAGAAACGCGCATTTACCTTAAGCTGGCTGGCAGCGTTAAGCGTGCTGCTACTTCTGTTGTGCACACCTTATGAAAACGACTTTATTGCCGGTTACCTGGTACCCGTTTTCTTCATCATCTTTACCCTCGGGGTCGGTAATCTTCGCTATCCGTTTTTAAATCTCACCTGGGCTGTTTCAACGCTTTGCCTTCTGAATTACCACCAGAACTTTTTGCAAGGGGTGGAAACCGAATATTCGCTGGCATTTATTCTCGCGGTGCTGATTTCCTTTAGCGTTTGCCTGCTCTATATGGTGCGCATTTATCATCGCAGTGAATGGCTTAATCGCCGCTGGCATTTGCAGGCGCTAACAGATCCGTTAACGCTCCTACCCAACTTTCGTGCGTTGGAACAAGCGCCGGAGCAAGAGGCGGGCAAGAGTTTTTGCTGCCTGCGCATTGATAATCTTGAGTTTATGAGTCGTCATTACGGCTTAATGATGCGCGTTCACTGTATCCGCTCAATTTGCCGTACGCTGCTGCCGTTGATGCAGGAAAACGAAAAGTTGTATCAATTGCCGGGTAGTGAACTGCTGTTAGTGCTGAGCGGGCCGGAAACGGAAGGGCGACTCCAGCATATGGTTAACATCCTGAATAGTCGGCAAATTCACTGGAACAATACCGGGCTGGATATGGGCTATGGTGCTGCCTAGGGGCGTTTTGATGGAAATCAGGAAACCCTGCAACCCTTGTTGGGGCAGTTAAGCTGGCTGGCGGAGCAATCCTGCGCACATCATCATGTGCTGGCGCTGGATAGCAGAGAGGAGATGGTTTCCGGGCAGACCACTAAACAGGTGCTATTGCTGAATACCATTCGCACGGCGTTAGATCAGGGTGATTTGCTGCTCTACGCCCAGCCAATTCGCAACAAAGAGGGTGAAGGTTATGATGAGATCCTCGCGCGACTGAAATATGACGGCGGCATTATGACCCCGGATAAGTTTCTGCCCCTTATTGCTCAGTTTAACCTTAGCGCGCGTTTTGATTTGCAAGTGCTGGAATCCTTGTTGAAGTGGCTGGCAACACACCCTTGCGACAAAAAAGGACCGCGCTTTTCAGTCAATTTAATGCCGCTCATGCTGCTGCAAAAGAATATTGCCGGGCGGATTATTCGTCTGTTTAAGCGTTATCACATCTCCCCGCAGGCGGTCATTCTTGAGATCACCGAGGAGCAGGCGTTTTCTAACGCAGAAAGCAGCATGTACAACATCGAGCAGCTGCATAAGTTTGGTTTCCGGATTACGATTGATGACTTTGGCACCGGATATGCCAACTACGAACGGTTAAAGCGTTTGCAGGCTGATATCATCAAAATTGATGGCGTCTTTGTGAAAGATATTGTCACGAATACGCTGGATGCGATGATTGTGAGATCAATTACCGATCTGGCGAAAGCGAAGTCATTGAGTGTGGTCGCGGAGTTTGTCGAGACGCAACAGCAGCAGGCGCTATTGCATAAGCTCGGGGTGCAATATCTGCAAGGGTATTTGATTGGTCGCCCGCAGCCATTAGCTGATTAACAGGCGTAAAAAAGCCGGGGAATGATCCCCGGCTTTTTTATGTATGGTTTTACAGCACCAGTGCTGCGATTGACGCAGACAGCACACTCACTAGGGTAGAGCCGTAAACCAGTTTCAGACCGAAGCGAGAAACCACGTTACCTTGCTCTTCATTCAGGCCTTTAACTGCACCTGCGATAATCCCGATTGAAGAGAAGTTAGCGAAGGAAACCAGGAACACAGAGATGATGCCTTCAGCACGCGGAGAGAGCGTGGAAGCAATTTTCTGCAGATCCATCATCGCAACGAACTCGTTGGAAACCAGTTTGGTCGCCATGATACTGCCCACTTGCAGTGCTTCACTGGAAGGAACACCCATCACCCATGCAATCGGATAGAAGATGTAGCCCAGGATGCCCTGGAAGGAGATGCTGTAGCCAAACCAGCCAGTAACGGTGGCAAACAGTGCGTTCAGCGCGGCGATCAGGGCGATAAAGCCGATCAGCATCGCGGCAACGATAATGGCAACTTTGAAACCTGCCAGAATGTATTCACCCAGCATTTCGAAGAAGCTCTGACCTTCGTGCAGGTTGGACATCTGGATGTTTTCTTCACTGGCATCAACACGGTAAGGATTGATCAGCGACAGCACGATAAAGGTGCTGAACATGTTCAGTACCAGCGCAGCAACGACGTATTTCGGTTCCAGCATGGTCATGTATGCACCAACGATGGACATCGACACGGTGGACATTGCCGTGGCAGCCATGGTGTACATACGATTACGGGAGATTTTGCCGAGGATATCTTTATAGGCAATAAAGTTTTCTGACTGACCCAGAATCAGGGAGCTGACGGCGTTAAAGGATTCCAGTTTGCCCATACCGTTGACTTTGGAGAGCAGGAAACCAATTGCGCGGATAATCACCGGCAACACGCGAATGTGCTGGAGAATACCGATCAGTGCAGAGATAAAGACGATTGGGCACAGCACTTTCAGGAAGAAGAATGCCAGGCCTTGATCATTCATGCTACCAAAGACGAAGTTAGTCCCTTCGTTGGCAAATCCGAGCAGTTTTTCGAACATTTCGGAGAAGCCTTTCACGAAGCCTAAACCAACGTCGGAGTTCAGGAAGAACCACGCCAGTAACACTTCGATAACAAGCAGTTGAATAACATAACGGATACGAATTTTTTTGCGGTCGCTGCTTACCAGCAGTGCGAGAATCGCAACAACGGCAAGTGCCAGTACAAAATGAAGGACGCGGTCCATATTTGCTCCAAATATGAGGCAGGTTAAATTTCCGTGCACATTCTATGTAACATGGTTAAGGAAAACGAGATCTGACACACACTATAATGACGTCCTGTGACGGGCTTCAAAAATAGTGATCTGTCATACATTTCTGCTATGTTGTGTATGGAAGCTGAAAGTTATGTAAATGTGCTAACATTAAATATAACCATAACATTCAAGTCATCAATCTTTTCGTAATCATAATCTTGGTCTATCAGAGAAATCACCACAATCCATTTAAATGAATTTGATAATCATTCTCGTTTAGCATAGCATGAAACATAGCAAAGGCTATGTTTTAGAGGCACAAGATGACGAACTATCGCGTTGAGAGTAGCAGCGGACGGGCGGCGCGCAAGATGAGGCTCGCATTAATGGGACCTGCGTTCATTGCGGCGATTGGTTATATCGACCCCGGTAACTTTGCGACCAATATTCAGGCGGGTGCTAGCTTCGGCTATCAGCTACTGTGGGTTGTCGTTTGGGCCAACCTGATGGCGATGCTGATTCAGATCCTCTCTGCCAAACTAGGGATTGCCACCGGTAAAAATCTGGCGGAGCAGATTCGTGATCACTATCCGCGTCCCGTAGTGTGGTTCTATTGGGTTCAGGCAGAAATTATTGCGATGGCAACCGACCTGGCGGAATTTATTGGTGCGGCGATCGGTTTTAAACTCATTCTTGGTGTTTCGTTGTTGCAGGGCGCGGTGCTGACGGGGATCGCGACTTTCCTGATTTTAATGCTGCAACGTCGCGGGCAAAAACCGCTGGAGAAAGTGATTGGCGGGTTACTGTTGTTTGTTGCCGCGGCTTACATTGTCGAGTTGATTTTCTCCCAGCCTAACCTGGCGCAGCTGGGTAAAGGAATGGTGATCCCGAGTTTACCTACTTCGGAGGCGGTCTTCCTGGCAGCAGGCGTGTTAGGGGCGACGATTATGCCGCATGTGATTTATTTGCACTCTTCGCTCACTCAGCATTTACATGGCGGTTCGCGTCAACAACGTTATTCCGCCACCAAATGGGATGTGGCTATCGCCATGACGATTGCCGGTTTTGTCAATCTGGCGATGATGGCTACAGCTGCGGCGGCGTTCCACTTTTCTGGTCATACTGGTGTTGCCGATCTTGATGAGGCTTATCTGACGCTGCAACCGCTGTTAAGCCATGCTGCGGCAACGGTCTTTGGGTTAAGTCTGGTTGCTGCCGGACTGTCCTCAACGGTGGTGGGGACACTGGCGGGGCAGGTGGTGATGCAGGGATTCATTCGCTTCCATATCCCGCTGTGGGTGCGTCGTACAGTCACCATGTTGCCGTCATTTATTGTCATTCTGATGGGATTAGATCCGACACGGATTCTGGTTATGAGTCAGGTGCTGTTAAGTTTTGGTATCGCCCTGGCGCTGGTTCCACTGCTGATTTTCACCAGTGACAGCAAGTTGATGGGCGATCTGGTGAACAGCAAACGCGTAAAACAGACAGGCTGGGTGATTGTAGTGCTGGTCGTGGCGCTGAATATCTGGTTGTTGGTGGGGACGGCGCTGGGATTGTAGTTGAATGAGCGTCGCATCTGGCACTATTGGCGGATGCGGCGTAAACGCCTTATCCGCCCTACGCGTTAAAGAGCCGGTTTGTAGGCCTGATAAGACGCGCTAGCGTCGCATCAGGCATTGTGCTCCATTGGAGGACGCGTTTAATGGCGGTGCCCATGTCCGCGGCCTTTTCCGCGATGATCGTCACGATCGCGCCAGCCTTCACGATAGCCACGCTCATATGCTTTACGCTTATCCCAGCCACGATGATAGCCATTATCATGACGCCACCAGCGGTTTTTGCGCCATTCATAATTGCGATGCCAGTAATCACGATCTCGCCAGTGACCACCGTCCCAGTAATTACCGTAATGATCGCGATCGCCAATTTGTAATTTGATCGATGGCAGTAGGGTGATTTCACCTGCATTTGCTGCAAGCGGGGTTAATGCCATCAGGGCGGCCGCCAGAAACAGTGACCTGAACATTGTTATTCTCCTTCACGATCGAAGCCGTCAGCGGCCTGTTAACGCAATATTACGGGGAGGTAAAGCCCCGTATCATCGCCATAACTCTTAAATCATAAAGGAGAGCATTTTTTGCTAAACATTATCGTGGGGTGGCTGTTGCTTCGGACGATTGACCATCATCATCGGCTTACCTGCTAATAACAGCCATGCCGGAAGCATGACGATACAGAGCAGCGGTAGCAATGTGGTATTGGGTACAACGACTGCCGCCATAAAAAGACTTAACCAGCCATCGCGTGTTACCACCAGCACGATGCCGAGAATAGCGCAGGAAACGGTTATTGCCGCTGGAACGGCGGGAACGTGCTCATGCGGCATCAACCCTAATGCCACGCCGACAAACACTGCCGGGAAGATTCGCCCACCGCGAAAGCCACTGGCGGCAGCAACGACCAGGGCGGCAAGTTTAATTACCGCCAGCAAAAAGTAATCGCTGGTGCTGAAAGCCTGATTTGCCACCATCTGCTGCATCTCATCCAGCCCTTTAAACAGCGAAACTGGTCCACCAATAACCCCCAGAATTCCGAGAATAAATCCGCCAATACCCAGCACGAGCACCGGATTTTTCATTTGATTCATCATCGCGTGCAACCGTGGTAAGCACCATACGGCGACCATCCCTGCTGCGATGGCAATCGCCGCGACAATTGCACCGCTGAGAATATCGGTCATTTCCATCTGTCCGTAATGCGCAATGGGCAGTGAAAAATGGGGATGGAAAAATAATCCGGTAGTAAGTGCACCAGCTGCTGCCGCCATTAACGGCGCAAAAAGACGATCCCATAGCGGAACTTCACTACTGCCATTTAAGGTTTGCGAAAATATCAACGCCGCCGCAACAGGTGTACCAAACAGCGCGCCGATGGTTCCGGCAGAGGCTAAAATAGTCCACTCCATTCGGTTGACGCGCGGTAACAGACGAGCGCCAATGGCGACGGCAAGGGCGATATTGACGGTCATGATCGGATGTTCCGGCCCCAGGCTGACGCCGCCAGCAAGACCGAGAATTAATGCTACGATAAGTCCAGGTAGCGCAGAGGGCGGAACCGGTGCGCCGATCAGCGGTTCACAGGCGGGGTCTGGTCCGGCATGACCCTGGCTGAAACGGATAACCAACCCCACCGCAATACCCGTTAGCGTTAATACACCGATGATCCAGAGGGGTGAATCCTGGGCTATCCCCAGAGTTCCCGGCAGTCGTTGCCAGAGCAAATTCTGTAATACCGAGGCGATTTTCATCACCACAATCAGAATAAGACTGGACGCAATCCCAATTGCCACGGCGGGGAGCGATAATAACAACATGGTTCTGGCTCGCGGATGGAGCATGTTCTATTCCTTATGCGGGGTCAGATACTTAGTTTGCCCAGCTTGCAAAAAGGCATCGCTGCAATTGGTGCTGAAACGATAAAGTAATTGTGTGACCCAGATCGATATTTACAGGGAGCCTGCCTTTCCGGCGTTGTTGTTATGCCCCCAGGTATTTACAGTGTGAGAAAGAATTATTTTGACTTTAGCGGAGCAGTTGAAGAATGACAAAGTATGCATTAGTCGGTGATGTGGGCGGCACCAACGCACGTCTTGCTCTGTGTGATATTGCCAGTGGTGAAATCTCGCAGGCTAAGACCTATTCAGGGCTTGATTACCCCAGCCTCGAAGCGGTCATTCGCGTTTATCTTGAAGAACATAAGGTCGAGGTGAAAGACGGCTGTATTGCCATCGCTTGCCCAATTACCGGTGACTGGGTGGCAATGACCAACCATACCTGGGCGTTCTCAATTGCCGAAATGAAAAAGAATCTCGGTTTTAGCCATCTGGAAATTATTAACGATTTTACCGCTGTATCGATGGCGATCCCGATGCTGAAAAAAGAGCATCTGATTCAGTTTGGTGGCGCAGAACCGGTCGAAGGTAAGCCTATTGCGGTTTACGGTGCCGGAACGGGGCTTGGGGTTGCGCATCTGGTCCATGTCGATAAGCGTTGGGTAAGCTTGCCGGGCGAAGGCGGTCACGTTGATTTTGCGCCGAATAGTGAAGAAGAGGCCATTATCCTCGAAATATTGCGTGCGGAAATTGGTCATGTTTCGGCGGAGCGCGTGCTTTCTGGCCCTGGGCTGGTGAATTTGTATCGCGCAATTGTGAAAGCTGACAACCGCCTGCCAGAAAATCTCAAGCCAAAAGATATTACCGAACGCGCGCTGGCTGACAGCTGCACCGATTGCCGCCGCGCATTGTCGCTGTTTTGCGTCATTATGGGCCGTTTTGGCGGCAATCTGGCGCTCAATCTCGGGACATTTGGCGGCGTGTTTATTGCGGGCGGTATCGTGCCGCGCTTCCTTGAGTTCTTCAAAGCCTCCGGTTTCCGTGCCGCATTTGAAGATAAAGGGCGCTTTAAAGAATATGTCCATGATATTCCGGTGTATCTCATCGTCCATGACTATCCGGGTCTTCTCGGTTCCGGTGCACATTTACGCCAGACCTTAGGTCACATTCTGTAAATCCTTCCTGTTATATCGGGAGGTAACTCTCCCGATAATCTTTTAAATCATACAGTTAATTCAATTTTTCTTTGTGTCCCCTCACAAGGCCGACCTGCGTCACACTTCCGTACAGCGGGATTAATTCTCCAGTAAATGCATTATTTGTCTGGTAACGGCGATTTGTTTTGCACGTTCATAATTTCACTCGTCAACTATCACTGAACGAGGAATTAACGATGAGTAAGAAACTGATTGCCTTATGTGCCTGCCCAATGGGCCTGGCTCACACTTTTATGGCCGCTCAGGCGCTGGAAGAAGCGGCGGTAGAAGCCGGTTATGAAGTGAAAATTGAAACCCAGGGCGCGGACGGCATCCAGAATCGCCTGATGGCGCAGGATATCGCCGAAGCGACCATCATCATCCATTCCGTGGCAGTTACCCCGGAAGATAACGAACGTTTCGAATCACGCGACGTTTATGAAATCACTTTGCAGGACGCAATTAAAAACGCTGCGGGCATCATCAAAGAAATCGAAGAGATGATTGCCTCTGAACAACAGTAATATTCGACAGGGATAATTGTTATGGCCATTAAAAAACGCAGTGCAACCGTTGTGCCTGGCGCATCCGGTGCGGCAGCGGCAGTTAAGAATCCGCAGGCCTCTAAAAGCAGCTTCTGGGGTGAACTCCCGCAGCATGTGATGTCAGGGATTTCACGCATGGTGCCGACCTTAATTATGGGCGGTGTGATCCTCGCTTTCAGCCAGCTGATTGCTTATAGCTGGCTTAAAATTCCTGCTGAGATCGGCATCATGGATGCTCTTAATAGCGGGAAATTCTCCGGTTTCGACCTCTCCTTACTTAAATTTGCCTGGCTGTCGCAGTCCTTCGGCGGCGTGTTGTTTGGTTTTGCCATTCCGATGTTTGCTGCATTTGTGGCGAACTCTATCGGTGGCAAACTGGCGTTCCCGGCTGGTTTTATCGGCGGGTTGATGTCTACCCAGCCGACGCAACTGCTGAACTTCGATCCCAGCACTATGCAATGGGCGACCTCTTCGCCGGTGCCGTCCACCTTCATTGGTGCGCTGATTATTTCTATCGTTGCCGGTTACCTTGTGAAATGGATGAACCAGAAAATCCAGTTACCGGATTTTCTGTTAGCGTTCAAAACCACATTTTTGCTACCGATTCTTTCCGCCATTTTTGTCATGCTGGCGATGTACTACGTCATCACCCCCTTTGGTGGCTGGATCAACGGCGGTATCCGTACTGTGCTGACTGCCGCAGGTGAGAAGGGCGCGCTGATGTACGCAATGGGGATCGCCGCGGCGACAGCAATCGACCTTGGTGGCCCGATCAACAAAGCCGCAGGTTTCGTTGCCTTCAGCTTTACCACTGACCACGTATTACCGGTCACCGCTCGTTCTATCGCTATCGTTATTCCGCCGATTGGTCTGGGTCTGGCGACCATTATTGACCGTCGTTTAACCGGCAAACGCCTGTTCAACGCTCAACTTTATCCGCAGGGTAAGACCGCGATGTTCCTGGCCTTTATGGGGATTAGTGAGGGTGCGATTCCGTTTGCGCTGGAAAGCCCCATCACCGCCATTCCGTCATATATGGTCGGCGCGATTGTCGGCTCAACCGCAGCTGTCTGGCTGGGCGCAGTGCAATGGTTCCCGGAATCCGCTATCTGGGCATGGCCGCTGGTCACTAACCTGGGCGTTTATATGGCGGGGATCGCGCTGGGGGCAATCATTACTGCGCTGATGGTGGTGTTCCTGCGTCTGATGATGTTCCGCAAAGGCAAATTGTTAATCGATAGCCTGTAAGAAGGAAAATCCAGATGACATTACTCGCTTCGCTGCGCGACTGGCTTAAGGTGCAACAACTGGATGCGGTGCTTCTCTCCTCACGGCAGAACAAACAGCCGCATCTGGGGATCTCCACCGGATCAGGCTATGTGGTTATTAGCCGTGAAAGTGCGCACATTCTGGTAGATTCGCGCTATTTCGTTGAGGTGGAAGCCCGTGCGCAAGGCTACCAGCTGCATTTGCTTGACGCGACGAACACGCTTACCACTATCGTCAATCAAATCATTGCCGATGAGCAGTTGCAAACGCTCGGTTTTGAAGGCCAGCAGGTGAGTTGGGAAACCGCGCACCGCTGGAAGTCTGAACTCAATGCGAAACTGGTTAGCGCCACGCCGGATGTGCTGCGGCAAATCAAAACGCCAGAGGAGGTGGAGATAATCCGCCTCGCCTGTGGGATTGCCGATCGCGGAGCGGAGCATATTCGCCGCTTTATTCAGGCGGGGATGAGCGAGCGCGAGATAGCCGCTGAACTGGAGTGGTTTATGCGCCAGCAGGGCGCAGAAAAAGCCTCTTTTGACACCATTGTCGCCAACGGCTGGCGCGGGGCGCTGCCGCACGGCAAAGCCAGCGACAAGATTGTTGCAGCGGGCGAGTTTGTCACTCTCGATTTTGGTGCGCTGTATCAGGGCTACTGCTGATATGACGCGCACCTTGCTGGTGAATGGCGAAGGGGTGAGCGCCGAATCTCACCCGCTGTTTGACGTCTATCAGATTGTCCTGCAGGCACAGCTCGCGGCAATCTCTGCAATTCGCCCCGGCGTGCGCTGCCAGCAGATTGACGACGCCGCGCGCCGGGTCATTACCGAGGCTGGATTTGGCGACTATTTCGGTCATAACACTGGTCACGCTATCGGCATTGAAGTCCATGAAGATCCGCGTTTTTCACCGCGGGACACCACGACGCTACAGCCAGGCATGTTGCTGACCGTGGAGCCGGGGATTTATTTGCTAGGGCAAGGGGGCGTGCGCATCGAAGATGTTGTGCTGGTTACCCCGCAAGGCGCAGAAGTGCTCTACGCCATGCCGAAAACAGTGTTGCTCACGGGAGAGGCATAATGGATTTATCGCTATTAAAAGCGTTGAGCGAGGCAGATGCGATCGCCTCCTCGGAACAGGAAGTGCGGCAGATCCTGCTGGAAGAAGCGGCTCGCCTGCAAAAAGAAGTGCGATTTGATGGTCTGGGATCGGTGCTGATCCGCCTCAATGAATCGACAGGTCCGAAGGTGATGATCTGCGCCCATATGGACGAAGTGGGATTTATGGTGCGCAGCATCTCCCGCGAAGACGCTATTGACGTGCTGCCGGTTGGCAACGTGCGCATGGCTGCCCGCCAGCTGCAGCCGGTGCGCATCACCACCCGTGAAGAGTGCAAAATTCCAGGCCTGCTTGACGGCGACCGGCAGGGGAATGACGTTAGCGCCATGCGCGTGGACATTGGCGCGCGCACCTATGACGAAGTGATGCAGGCGGGAATTCGTCCAGGCGATCGAGTCACCTTCGATACCACTTTTCAGGTCCTCCCTCACCAGCGGGTGATGGGCAAAGCCTTTGATGATCGCCTCGGTTGCTATCTGCTGGTGACGTTACTACGTGAGCTGCACGACGCCGAACTGCCTGCGGAAGTGTGGCTGGTGGCAAGTTCCAGCGAAGAGGTGGGATTACGCGGCGGGCAAACTGCTACCCGCGCGGTGTCGCCGGACGTCGCCATTGTGCTTGATACCGCCTGCTGGGCGAAAAACTTTGATTATGGCGCGGCTAACCATCGTCAGATTGGTAACGGGCCGATGCTGGTGTTAAGCGATAAATCGCTGATTGCGCCGCCAAAACTTACCGCGTGGATTGAAACCGTGGCGGCAGAAATTGGCGTTCCGTTGCAGGCGGATATGTTCAGTAACGGCGGCACGGACGGTGGAGCGGTGCACTTAACCGGTACTGGCGTACCCACAGTGGTAATGGGGCCTGCCACCCGCCACGGACATTGCGCGGCATCGATTGCCGATTGCCGCGACATTTTGCAGATGGAGCAACTTTTATCTGCCCTTATTCAACGTCTTACGCGTGAGACGGTTGTTCAACTGACGGATTTCAGATGATCTCCTGATTAACCCGGAGCGGTTATGTTAACGATTCAATTTCTCTGTCCTTTGCCTAACGGTCTACATGCTCGTCCGGCGTGGGAACTTAAAGAACAGTGCAGCCAGTGGCAAAGCGAAATCACCTTTATCAACCATCGCCAGAACGCAAAGGCCGATGCTAAAAGCTCGCTGGCGTTGATTGGAACTGGCACCTTATTTAATGACAGTTGCAGCCTGAACATTAGCGGCAGCGATGAAGAGCAGGCGCGGCGCGTGCTGGAAGAGTACATCCTGGTGCGCTTTATCGACAGCGACAGCGTTCAGCCGACGCAGGCAGAACTGACGGCGCATCCGCTGCCGCGTTCATTAAGCCGCCTTAACCCGGATTTACTGTACGGCAATGTGCTGGCAAGCGGCGTCGGCGTGGGTACGCTGGCCCTGTTACAAAGCGACAGCCTCGACAGTTATCGGGCAATCCCCGCCAGTGCGCAAGATTCCACCCGGCTGGAGCACAGCCTGGCAACGCTTGCCGAGCAACTGAACCAGCAATTGCGTGAGCGTGACGGCGAAAGCAAAACTATCCTCAGCGCTCATTTGTCGCTGATTCAGGATGATGAATTTGCAGGCAATATCCGTCGCCTGATGACAGAACAGCATCAGGGACTGGGGGCGGCGATCATCAGCAATATGGAGCAGGTTTGCGCCAAACTATCTGCTTCTGCCAGCGATTATCTGCGCGAGCGGGTCAGCGACATTCGCGATATCAGCGAACAGTTGCTGCATATCACCTGGCCGGAACTGAAGCCGCGCAACAATCTGGTGCTGGAAAAACCGACCATTCTGGTGGCTGAAGATTTAACCCCAAGCCAGTTTTTGAGCCTTGATTTGAAAAATCTTGCGGGTATGATTCTGGAGAAAACCGGGCGCACCTCGCATACACTGATTCTGGCCCGTGCCTCGGCGATCCCGGTACTGAGTGGCTTGCCGCTGGATGCGATTGCCCGTTATGCCGGGCAACCTGCAGTGCTTGACGCCCAGTGCGGCGTGCTGGCGATTAACCCGAATGACGCGGTGAGCGGTTATTATCAGGTCGCGCAGACGCTGGCGGATAAACGCCAAAAACAACAGGCGCAGGCTGCCGCGCAGCTGGCCTATTCCCGTGATAACAAGCGTATTGATATTGCGGCGAATATCGGCACCGCTCTGGAAGCGCCAGGCGCGTTTGCCAACGGCGCGGAAGGTGTCGGGCTGTTCCGTACCGAAATGCTCTATATGGATCGCGACAGCGCGCCGGACGAGCAGGAGCAATTTGAAGCCTACCAGCAGGTGCTACTGGCGGCGGGCGACAAGCCGATTATCTTCCGCACGATGGACATCGGCGGCGATAAAAGCATTCCTTATCTGAATATTCCCCAGGAAGAGAACCCGTTCCTCGGCTATCGCGCGGTACGTATTTACCCGGAATTTGCTGGCCTGTTCCGCACTCAACTGCGGGCCATTTTGAGCGCCGCCAGTTTCGGCAACGCCCAGTTGATGATCCCGATGGTTCACAGCCTCGATCAGATCTTATGGGTGAAAGGCGAGATCCAAAAAGCGATCGTTGAGCTTAAGCGCGATGGCCTGCGTCATGCAGAGACGATTACGCTTGGGATCATGGTGGAAGTGCCGTCGGTGTGCTACATCATCGACCACTTCTGCGATGAGGTCGATTTCTTCAGTATCGGCTCCAACGATATGACCCAGTATCTGTATGCGGTCGATCGTAATAACCCGCGCGTATCGCCGCTATATAACCCGATTACGCCATCGTTCCTGCGCATGTTGCAGCAAATAGTTACCACTGCGCATCAGCGGGGCAAATGGGTAGGCATTTGCGGTGAACTGGGCGGTGAAAGCCGTTATCTGCCGCTACTGCTTGGGCTGGGCCTGGATGAGCTGAGTATGAGTAGCCCGCGTATTCCGGCGGTGAAAAGCCAGCTTCGTCAACTGGATAGCGAGGCGTGTCGGGAACTGGCGCGTCAGGCATGTGAATGCCGCAGTGCGCAGGAAATTGAAGCGTTACTCACCGCCTTTACGCCGGAAGAAGACGTTCGCCCACTGCTGGCGCTGGAGAATATCTTTGTTGATCAAGATTTTAGCAATAAAGAGCAGGCGATCCAGTTCCTGTGCGGCAACCTCGGCGTTAACGGGCGCACTGAACATCCGTTTGAGCTGGAAGAAGATGTCTGGCAGCGGGAAGAGATTGTTACCACCGGCGTTGGTTTTGGCGTAGCGATCCCGCACACCAAATCTCAGTGGATCCGTCATTCCAGTATCAGCATTGCCCGGCTGGCGAAACCGGTTGACTGGCAGTCAGAAATGGGCGAAGTCGAACTGGTGATCATGCTGACGCTGGGTGCTAACGAAGGGATGAATCATGTGAAAGTCTTCTCGCAGCTGGCGCGTAAACTGGTGAATAAAAACTTCCGCCAGTCGTTGTTTGCCGCGCAAGATGCACAAAGTATCCTGACGCTGCTGGAAACAGAATTAACCTTCTGACGTTACCCCTGAAAACGGGCGCTGTACTCTCCCGGCGTCAGACCAAACTGACGCCGGAAAACGCGACAAAAATAGTCGCTATCCGGAAAACCGCAACGCTGTGCCACTTCATGAATTGACAGATGATATTTCTGCAAAATCATCCTCGCCTTCGCCATTCGCACCCAACGCACATACTCGATAAAACGCATCGTTCCATGCTGAGCAAACAGTTTTGACAGATGATTGGGCGTGATATTAAAAAACTGCGCCACGCTCTCGCGGGTGAGCGGCTGGGCATAATTATCCTGAACCCAGTTACAAATGCTGTGATAGAGAAAATCGCCGCGCGGTTGCGAATTACCCGGCGGCATATTCACCACGTTGCGGCAAAGATGCAGCAAACTTAACACCAGTGGCTGAATGATATTCTGCTCCAGCGGCGAACGGCTAAGATGGGTGAGGGCGGTAAGCATCGCTTCACCTTCACCGCGTTGCAGGCTGGGAAGCTGGATCTGGCGAGCAGGATGCAACAACGACGTGGTGCGGCTATCGTAAAACGATAACCCAAGCCAGGTCGGTGCGAACACCAGGCTTAACAGCATCACCGGTTTGTTGTTGATCGGTAAATTAGCCGCGCGTGCCGGAATAAACAGCATTTCTCCTTCCACCATTCGCTGCTGCTTTGCTTCCAGCAGGTTGCCGTATTCGCCGCGCAGCACGATATCCAGACGGGGAAAATCAATACATAAACTGCCCACCGGTAACGAGGCAGGCTGGCTGGCAAACCAGACGCGCCCCAGTAGTTGCGGGTTAAGCACTAGGCCGCTGAACAGATCGGCGAAAAATTGTTGATCGGCGGGCAAGCCTGGTGCTTTCATGAAAGTTCCCGATTAAAGATGCATTAACTGGCGAAATTCTTTCACTTTGCTGCGGCTGACCGGCACTTCAAAATCCAGATCTTTCAGTCGCAGAATGTAGGTGTTATTAAACCACGGTTCGATTTCGCGTATTTTGTTCAGATTGACACAAAATGAGCGATGGCAGCGGAAAAAATGCGACGGCGGCAGTTTGCTGCAAAATTCGGTAATGTTCATCGGCATTATGTAGGATTCACGCCGCGTATAGATAAAGGTCATTTTCTCGTGCGCTTCGGCGTAATAGATATCGTTAATTGGCGTGACGATTATTCGCTCATCTTTCACCAGATTAATGGTGTCATTCTCACGCGTTACCGTCGCGGCAGGCGTACTGCTGGTCTGCTGTTGTTGCCAGGCCGCTTCCAGTTTTTGCAGCATCCCGGTAATACGTGACTCCTGATACGGTTTGAGAATGTAGTCAAACGCCTCCAGTTCAAACGCTTCTACCGCATGTTCTTTCCACGCGGTGATGAACACAATAAACGGTTTATGGGCGAACTGGCTGATGTTTTGCGCCAGCAACACGCCATCCAGCGACGGAATATTGATATCCAGAAAAATGGCGTCGACGCGGTTATGCTGCAAAAACTTCAACACGTTCAGACCGTCGTCAAAGGTGCCGACAATCTCCATCTGGCTGTGCTCTTTAATTAGCCAGCTCAGTTCCTGTTGTGCCAGGAATTCGTCTTCAGCAATGATGACTTTCACAATATCACTCCGGCTCAAAGCAATAACGTAGCCTGTGAGGCGACTGGGGTGCGTTGGTTAGGTATGTAAAACGCAATTTCCGTCCCCGGCTCCAGGCAGCGGATATGCAGCCCCTCGCCATACAATAACTTCACGCGATGATGGACATTCAGCAGGCCAATTTTATTGCCCGGCATTTCATTCGCTTCGACCCGCTCAATCACCTTTGGATCGATGCCGTGCCCGGTATCTCGCACCGCAATGCGTACCCGATTTCCGCACTCTGCAACGCTGATGGTGACAACGCCTTTACCTTTGCAAGGCTGAATACCGTGGACAATGGCGTTCTCCACCAACGGCTGGATCAGCAGGCTGGGAATGCAGCAATTCACCTCTTCATCAATATCATAGATAACCGTCAGCTTGTCGCCAAAGCGGGCCTGCTCAATGGCAATATAGTCTTTAATTTGATACAGCTCTTTTTTGATATCGATTTGCTCATCGTCTTTTAATTCAATGTTATAGCGCAGATAACGCGACAGATTAAAGATCAACTGGCGAGCGGTATCCGGATTCAGACGGATTGACGATGAAATAGCGTTCAGAGCGTTAAACAGAAAATGGGGATTAATTTTGCTTTGCAGGGCGCGAAGCTCTGCCTTATTTGCCATTTCACGTAGCTGCTCGGCGCGTGAAACCTCCAGTTGCGTGGAGATGATTTGCGACAGACCGACCGCCATTTCCTGTAATGACGAGGTGATCTGATGCGCGTGGCAGTAGTAAATTTTCAGCGTTCCGGTCACGACCCCTTTCTCCCACAATGGGATCACCAGCATGGAATGAATCTCTGGTGTGCGGTGGGCTTCATCATTGTTTTTAATGATGATTTTTCCGTAATTCATCGCCTGACGGGTAGTCGGGCTAATGAAGTCATCGCCATTCTGATAGTTATGTTCACCCACGCCAACATAGGCCACCGCATCGGCGTGAATGTCATCGCGGATAATTTCGCAGACCTTGCGTAATGACTCGCTATTGACATGGCGAAACAGCGGTAGCGTTTTGTTGGCGATATCCAGCGCCAGCTTGGCCTGCCGCGCGGCGCTGGCCTCTTTTTCGCCCTCAACGCTTTGCACCAGAAGCACAATAAAGCCGATACAGACGCTACCGAGGATCATTGGAATGCCGATTTTAGAGACGATATCGATCCCCAACGCGGTAGTTGGTGCCCAGACAATTACCAGAATCATGGTCAACGTCTCACACAACATGCCGCCGAGAATACCGACGCGCCAGCGCTGTGCTTTGGGGATTTTCAGGTTTATCCAGCCTGATATACAACCCGCCAGAATGCTGGTGATAAAGCAGGGGATCGCCGTCACGCCGCCGATATCAATTAAATACCGGTGAATACCCGCAATCACGCCGGTAATGATGCCTACCCACGGGCCAAACAGAATCCCGCCGGACATCACCGCGATAATACGTACGTTCACCAGCGAGCCTTCTACGGGAACGCCGGACCAGGTGCTGAACAGGGCGAACAGCGAGAAAATGGCGGTAACGGCGAGCAATTCTTTTGGGGAGTGCGCCGACTTGTGCAACAGTTCGCGAAACAGGCGGATACGGATGAGAAAGAACAGGCAGATAAGCATTAACGCTGCCCGATCGAAGACCGCCAGCAGCATGTTGAATATTTCGTGCACGGGTGACTCTGAATAAGGATTAAACCTCTATGATAGGTAACCTGAAGGCTGATGACCAGCAGGCCGTTTTTGAGGAAAAACCATAAATTTAAAAGGGGATTGAAAGATAAATGG
>NZ_JBQZXC010000068.1:0-19288 GCF_053555815.1 Shigella sp. SIG6
AGTTCCTCATTTAAATCTATTGATAAAAATGTTCTAAAACGCTGGACAGACAGAAATTAATCAGGCTATTTTCAAAACAGCCACCATTGTGGCAGCGTCGCTCGGACGGTCCGGGCGCTAACGTTAATCTGAGGAAATTATGGCTGACACTCGCCCTGAACGTCGCTTTACGCGCATTGATCGTCTCCCGCCCTACGTTTTTAACATCACCGCTGAACTGAAAATGGCTGCGCGTCGGCGCGGCGAAGATATTATCGATTTCAGCATGGGTAACCCGGACGGTGCGACTCCGCCGCATATCGTCGAAAAATTATGTACTGTGGCCCAGCGCCCGGACACGCATGGTTACTCCACTTCACGCGGCATTCCGCGGTTACGTCGCGCCATTTCCCGCTGGTATCAGGATCGCTACGACGTTGAAATCGACCCGGAATCAGAAGCCATCGTCACTATTGGTTCGAAAGAGGGCCTGGCGCATCTGATGCTGGCGACGCTGGATCATGGTGACACGGTGCTGGTGCCGAATCCAAGTTACCCGATCCATATTTATGGCGCGGTGATTGCCGGGGCGCAGGTACGCTCAGTGCCGCTGGTGGAAGGTGTCGATTTCTTCAACGAACTGGAGCGCGCCATTCGTGAAAGTTATCCGAAACCGAAGATGATGATCCTCGGCTTCCCGTCGAACCCAACCGCGCAATGCGTGGAACTGGAGTTCTTCGAAAAGGTTGTGGCGCTGGCGAAACGCTACGATGTGCTGGTGGTCCATGACCTGGCCTATGCCGATATCGTCTACGATGGCTGGAAAGCGCCGTCAATTATGCAGGTGCCGGGTGCACGCGATGTGGCGGTCGAGTTCTTTACGCTGTCGAAAAGCTACAACATGGCGGGCTGGCGTATCGGCTTTATGGTCGGCAACAAAACGCTGGTCAGTGCCCTGGCGCGAATCAAAAGCTATCACGATTACGGCACTTTTACGCCGTTGCAGGTGGCGGCGATTGCGGCACTCGAGGGCGATCAACAGTGCGTGCGCGACATTGCCGAACAGTACAAACGCCGTCGTGATGTATTGGTTAAAGGGCTGCATGAAGCGGGCTGGATGGTCGAAATGCCGAAGGCTTCGATGTATGTCTGGGCGAAAATCCCGGAACCATATGCGGCCATGGGATCGCTGGAATTTGCCAAGAAGCTCCTTAACGAAGCGAAGGTTTGTGTCTCGCCGGGGATTGGCTTTGGCGACTATGGTGATACGCATGTTCGCTTTGCACTGATTGAAAACCGCGACCGTATTCGTCAGGCCATCAGAGGGATTAAAGCGATGTTCCGTGCCGACGGTTTACTACCTGCCAGCAGCAAACATATTCACGAAAACGCGGAATAAACACCGTCGTCAGAAATGCAAACAGGAGCCTGATGGCTCCTGTTTTTCATTGCACAGTTTGCTTTTAGATCATCAGGGCAAAAGTACCGGCCCAAACGATGACCATAAAAGAAATGCCCATAAAGAAATATTTCACTTTACATCTCTCCGCGTAATTACTGTTACGCCTGAATGACTTCATTACACCTGATACAGTGAGTTGACACCGGGCAAAGCGACCTTAAAAGCCCTGTATTTTACCGTGGGCATCACCCCAGAATTCTGAGCTAAACTGCTCGAGACGGCGCTAATGTACGCCTAAAACTGAAACGAGACAAGAGGCATTTTCTTATTTACTTTTAGTAACTTACAAGTGTCTCATATCGGCGACAGTTTAATTTCTGACGGTAATAATTAGATATTCAGCGAAGGAAAAAACTTAAGAAAAAAGCCATAAAAACCATGAGGTTATTATGGCCGATTTGAGGAGGGAAAGAGTAAGAGCAGTTTGTTAAATGTACAACGACGATTCTCCCACCGGGCGCGTTTTAAAGCGACGGTGGATCCAGAGGTACTGCTCCGGTGCGCGCATGATCTCTTTCTCGATAATCTTGTTCATATAGGCAGCGGCTTGATTTTCATCTGTCGGGTAGCCTTCCATCTCTGGGGTGATGAACAAACGATATCCGCTGTAATCCGCTTTTCTTACCATCGTTACGGTCAACATGGCTGCGCCAGAGAGACGGGAGAGAACATAGGTGCCATTGGTTGTGGCGACATTTTCCACCGCAAAGAACGGCGCGAAGGAGCTGCCTTTACGACCATAATCCTGATCGGGAGCAAACCATACCGCTTCACCTTTCTTCAGTGCACCGACAATGCCGCGCAGATTATTTCTGCCGATCATCGCTTTGTTAGAGCGCATGCGCCCACGGGTCTGCACCCATTCCATCAGCTGATTATTATGTGGACGATAGGTAGCCATCATTGGTTGGCACAGTCCCATCACGCGGCCGCCCAGTTCCAGCGACATAAAATGGACGCCGACAACCATTACGCCGCGATTTTGCATTTGTGCGCGTTTAAGGTTATCCAACCCTTCAACATCAAACCATTTACGTACGCGACTGTCGGGCCAGAACCATGCCATGCCGGTTTCTACCAGCGCCATGCCGAGTGAACGAAAGTTTTCGGCAATCATCTTCTCGCGTTCTTCCGCAGAATGCTGCGGGAAACAAAGTTCCAGGTTTTTACGGGCGATAGATTCACGACGTTTCAGGAATGGTCGCGCCATTGCGCCAATACGCGTGCCGAGAAAGCAGAGAACAGGATAAGGAAGCTGTACCCAAAGCCAGAGTACACCAAGCCCAAACCATGTGAGCCAGTAGCGAGGATGTAGAAACTCGCGGGAAAATTTGCATTGTGGAAACATAGTTACCTTCTGTAGATACGAATTGTTGTATCGCAGAAGATTCCATGTCGACAGCGGTACACTCAATTGGTTGGGCCATCATGTACGACAATGGTTCCTGTAAAGAGTGTAAAGACTAGTCAGGACATAACCACGAGGAGCATGAATGCGGTGGCTCTACTTTATCACTGGCTGACTGCTTTCAGCTACTGATTATTAATCGTGCAAAGTAAAAAATTTTCCGCACGCAATAGCGTTGCATTTAACGTGCTGTTTTCATTGATGCTTAGCAAAAATTGCCAGAGGTTAAGGATTGTCTTACTATTAAAGTGACTGAAGTTACAGGTTTTTTAGCGCGGCAGGAGGTTGAGCTATGATTTATTTATGGATGTTTCTCGCCCTGTGTATTGTCTGCGTAAGCGGCTACATCGGTCAGGTACTGAACGTGGTATCGGCGGTCTCTTCTTTCTTCGGCATGGTGATCCTCGCTGCACTCATTTATTACTTCACCATGTGGTTAACTGGCGGTAATGAACTGGTGACGGGGATATTTATGTTTCTTGCCCCGGCTTGTGGCTTGATGATTCGCTTTATGGTGGGGTATGGCAGGCGATAGTGGGTCAGGATGGCTCATTTGGGCAGGTGTTCACATCAGCATCAGACATGATTGTTCACCTGCCATGTGACAGACGCTATCGCACAGGATGAATAAGATAATTCGCCTTTGTCGGATAAGTAGGCGTGATTTCTTCTGTGAGGTTTAATGGTGGCACATCTTCTCTCATCTTAAACAAAATCGCCTGTGATGGCTGAAGTTTTGTAGAGTGTGTGGTCGTCATCGCTGATGTTTTTTCAGTCTCTTTATAGCTCCTCTCACTTACACCACCAGAAATGGAAAATGCAAAAACATTGCATGCCATAATAGAGACCAATAAAAATAAGCTGAAAAGTATTAAGTTTACTTTCATAGAAAGTTATCCTGAAAATGGTTCACTGAGAACCATACGATGTTATGGCTGTATTTACATATAATTAATCAATATTTACATCAATATAATAAATGACATCTCTTTGTGGTATATAAGAATAGTTCTCTGCGACAGGAGGCATATTCCTACAACTGTAAGACTAAATGCCGCTTTGCGATAATAACTACAATTGTAAGATAACCCTTTCAAAATGACCGTTGCTCTCTGATTTCTCATTTCATGCTCACCCAATATGATGGCGGCGTTTTCTAAAACTGTTAAAGAATGAGGTAAGTATGAAACGTTTAATTATGGCTACGATGGTCACAGCAATTCTGGCATCTTCAACTGTATGGGCTGCTGATAATGCACCGGTAGCGGCACAACAGCAAACTCAGCAAACCCAGAAAACGGCAGCAGCAGAGCGTATCTCTGAACAAGGTTTATATGCGATGCGTGACGTGCAGGTAGCGCGCCTGGCTCTGTTTCATGGCGATCCGGAAAAGGCAAAAGAACTGACCAATGAAGCTTCCGCTTTGCTGTCAGATGACAGTACCGAATGGGCAAAGTTCGCTAAGCCAGGTAAAAAGACCAATCTCAATGATGACCAATATATTGTCATTAATGCATCTGTCGGAATTTCTGAGAGTTATGTAGCAACACCCGAAAAAGAAGCCGCGATAAAAATTGCCAATGAAAAAATGGCGAAAGGGGATAAAAAGGGCGCAATGGAAGAGCTTCGCCTGGCCGGTGTTGGCGTAATGGAAAACCAATATCTGATGCCGCTTAAACAGACTCGTAATGCACTTGCTGATGCGCAGAAACTGCTTGATAAAAAGCAATACTACGAGGCAAACCTGGCGCTTAAAGGTGCGGAAGATGGAATCATCGTCGATAGCGAAGCACTGTTTGTGAACTAATGCTGACAGGCAGTATATTGAGGTAAAGGATTTAACTCCCTCCAGCCGACAATTTTTTATGACCACAATACGACAGGTTGTGGTCATAAAATTATTTGGCGCTCGCGGTTCTATAAACACGCATTTTATTTTCCTCAAAGTAAACCACAATAATCCCGTGTCATCACAAATCATTTATTATGTTATGCTTTATGGTACGCTTTAAAAAGCGTAATCATACTCTTACTTGTAAATCACCGGCGCTTCTTACAGTTGTAAGAATAACATCACAAATGTCGCGACTCTCTCTGATTACCACGAATCAATATTTATCATATTCTTCTTTTCGTCCTCACTACTTACCATGCAGAAAGGAATTGGAAGTGGCGATGAAATAATTTTCAGTACTTGATACAGGAATTTAAAAATATCGAGTGCCGCTACGAAGATATTTTGCAGATTATTTATAGAGGGCGTTATGCCTTAAATAAACGCTAAATTAACACATATTTAATTAACTAATAGGTATTGCTATGTCAACTCCACTTCAAGGAATTAAAGTTCTCGATTTCACCGGTGTGCAATCTGGCCCATCTTGTACTCAAATGCTGGCCTGGTTTGGCGCTGACGTTATTAAAATTGAACGTCCCGGCGTTGGTGACGTAACGCGTCACCAACTGCGAGATATTCCTGATATCGATGCGCTTTACTTCACCATGCTTAACAGTAACAAACGTTCTATTGAGTTAAATACCAAAACGGCGGAAGGCAAAGAGGTAATGGAAAAGCTGATCCGCGAAGCTGATATCTTAGTCGAGAACTTTCATCCAGGGGCCATTGATCACATGGGCTTCACCTGGGAGCATATTCAAGAAATCAATCCACGTCTGATTTTTGGTTCGATCAAAGGGTTTGATGAGTGTTCCCCTTATGTGAATGTAAAAGCCTATGAAAACGTTGCTCAGGCAGCGGGTGGCGCGGCATCCACTACGGGTTTTTGGGATGGTCCGCCGCTGGTAAGCGCTGCAGCGTTGGGTGACAGCAACACCGGAATGCATTTGCTGATCGGTTTACTTGCTGCTTTGCTGCATCGCGAAAAAACGGGGCGTGGGCAACGAGTCACCATGTCAATGCAGGATGCCGTATTGAACCTTTGCCGCGTGAAATTACGTGACCAGCAGCGTCTCGATAAATTGGGTTATCTGGAAGAATACCCGCAGTATCCGAATGGTACATTTGGTGATGCAGTTCCCCGCGGTGGTAATGCAGGTGGTGGCGGTCAGCCTGGCTGGATCCTGAAATGTAAAGGCTGGGAAACCGATCCTAACGCCTATATTTATTTCACTATTCAGGAGCAAAACTGGGAAAACACCTGTAAAGCCATCGGCAAACCAGAATGGATTACCGATCCGGCATACAGTACAGCCCATGCCCGACAGCCACATATTTTCGATATTTTTGCTGAAATCGAAAAATACACTGTCACTATTGATAAACATGAAGCGGTGGCCTATTTGACTCAGTTTGATATTCCTTGTGCACCGGTTTTAAGTATGAAAGAAATTTCACTTGATCCCTCTTTGCGCCAAAGTGGCAGTGTTGTTGAAGTGGAACAACCGTTGCGTGGAAAATATCTGACCGTTGGTTGTCCAATGAAATTCTCTGCCTTTACGCCGGATATTAAAGCTGCGCCGCTATTAGGTGAACATACCGCTGCTGTATTGCAGGAGCTGGGTTATAGCGACGATGAAATTGCTGCAATGAAGCAAAACCACGCCATCTGATATTAACGGGGGCTTCTGGCTCCCAATTTATAAAAATTTCGAGGTTATTAATCATGTCAGATCAACTTCAAATGACAGATGGTATGCATATCATCGTTGAAGCATTAAAACAGAATAATATTGACACTATTTATGGTGTTGTAGGTATTCCTGTGACGGATATGGCACGCCATGCCCAGGCGGAAGGTATTCGTTATATTGGTTTTCGTCATGAGCAGTCGGCAGGCTATGCCGCTGCGGCAAGCGGTTTTCTTACCCAAAAACCGGGGATCTGCCTGACAGTTTCTGCGCCAGGATTCCTCAATGGTTTGACCGCATTGGCCAACGCAACGGTAAATGGTTTTCCGATGATCATGATTAGCGGCTCCAGCGACCGCGCGATCGTCGACCTACAGCAAGGTGATTATGAAGAGCTGGACCAAATGAATGCGGCAAAACCGTATGCCAAAGCAGCATTTCGCGTTAATCAGCCGCAGGATCTTGGCATTGCATTGGCACGCGCTATCCGGGTCTCTGTATCGGGTCGCCCTGGCGGAGTTTATCTTGATTTGCCAGCAAATGTCCTGGCCGCGACGATGGAAAAAGACGAAGCGTTAACCACGATTGTTAAAGTTGAAAATCCGTCGCCAGCATTATTGCCATGCCCGAAGTCAGTCACTAGCGCAATTTCGCTTTTAGCAAAAGCTGAACGGCCATTAATTATCCTTGGCAAAGGCGCGGCGTATTCACAAGCTGATGAACAGCTTCGTGAATTTATTGAAAGTGCTCAGATTCCATTCCTGCCAATGTCTATGGCGAAAGGGATCCTTGAAGATACGCATCCATTTTCTGCGGCAGCTGCGCGTTCGTTTGCCCTGGCAAATGCTGACGTTGTCATGCTTGTTGGTGCACGACTGAATTGGTTATTGGCACACGGTAAAAAAGGGTGGGCGGCAGATACACAGTTTATTCAACTGGATATTGAACCGCAGGAAATTGACAGCAACCGCCCCATTGCTGTGCCAGTCGTTGGTGATATTGCATCCAGTATGCAAGGTATGCTGGCAGAACTGAAACAAAACACATTTACGACTCCACTGGTATGGCGCGATATTTTAAATATCCACAAGCAGCAAAATGCACAAAAAATGCATGAAAAATTAAGTACAGATACTCAACCATTAAATTACTTTAATGCATTAAGTGCTGTGCGCGACGTATTGCGCGAGAACCAGGATATTTATTTAGTTAATGAAGGTGCAAATACCCTGGATAATGCACGAAATATTATTGATATGTATAAACCACGTCGTCGTCTGGATTGTGGTACCTGGGGTGTCATGGGCATCGGTATGGGCTATGCCATCGGTGCTAGCGTGACTTCTGGTTCTCCGGTTGTCGCCATTGAAGGTGATAGTGCTTTTGGTTTCAGTGGGATGGAAATTGAAACGATTTGTCGATATAACCTGCCGGTGACGATCGTTATTTTTAATAATGGCGGCATCTACAGAGGAGACGGTGTTGATCTCAGTGGCGCTGGAGCACCATCACCAACGGATCTGTTGCACCATGCAAGGTATGACAAATTAATGGATGCGTTTCGTGGCGTTGGCTATAACGTCACCACGACAGATGAACTTCGTCATGCTTTAACCACCGGTATTCAGTCGCGCAAACCGACCATTATTAATGTGGTCATCGACCCTGCAGCAGGAACTGAAAGTGGCCATATTACCAAACTTAACCCAAAACAAGTCGCTGGTAATTAAATACTGACATCGTCTCCTCTTGCCAACTCATTATGCGATGGTGAGGGGACCCTTATCGGAAATACTATTATGCTAACATTTTTTATTGGCGATTTATTGCCTATTATCGTAATTATGCTGTTGGGTTATTTTAGCGGCAGACGAGAAACTTTTTCAGAAGATCAAGCCCGCGCATTTAATAAACTGGTATTAAACTACGCTCTTCCTGCGGCTCTATTTGTTTCTATTACCCGGGCAAACAGGGAAATGATTTTTGCGGACACTCGTCTGACCCTTGTATCACTTGTGGTTATTGTCGGATGTTTCTTTTTCTCCTGGTTTGGTTGCTACAAATTTTTTAAACGTACCCATGCAGAAGCAGCTGTATGTGCATTAATTGCGGGTTCACCTACCATTGGATTCCTGGGGTTTGCAGTTCTCGATCCTATTTATGGTGATTCCGTATCAACAGGTTTAGTGGTAGCAATTATTTCTATTATTGTTAACGCAATTACTATTCCTATTGGTCTGTATTTGCTGAATCCTTCCTCAGGAGCGGATGGTAAGAAGAATAGTAATCTGAGCGCATTAATTTCTGCGGCAAAGGAGCCAGTAGTATGGGCACCTGTTCTGGCAACGATCCTGGTGCTGGTTGGGGTAAAAATTCCGGCAGCATGGGACCCAACCTTTAATCTGATTGCGAAGGCTAACTCAGGGGTAGCGGTATTCGCTGCGGGGTTGACTCTGGCTGCACATAAATTCGAGTTCAGTGCCGAAATTGCTTATAACACCTTCCTGAAGTTGATTCTGATGCCACTGGCGCTGCTTCTCGTTGGTATGGCATGTCATTTGAACAGCGAACATTTGCAGATGATGGTACTGGCAGGCGCATTACCGCCGGCATTCTCCGGAATCATTATTGCCAGCCGGTTTAATGTCTACACCCGTACTGGTACAGCGTCATTGGCTGTGAGCGTACTGGGCTTTGTCGTCACGGCTCCCTTGTGGATTTATGTCAGTCGACTGGTTTCATAATTAATCATGTTATTGATTTTACATAAATGCCGAAGTGTCTTTTCACCTTCGGCTTTTTTCAAGGCATAAGCAAATGACAAATAATGAAAGCAAAGGGCCGTTTGAAGGCTTATTAGTTATCGATATGACACATGTCCTTAATGGACCTTTCGGAACTCAACTTCTTTATAATATGGGCGCAAGGGTAATTAAAGTTGAGCCACCAGGTCATGGTGATGATACCCGCACATTTGGTCCCTATGTGGATGGACAGTCACTCTATTACAGTTTTATTAATCATGGCAAAGAGAGTGTGGTTCTTGATTTAAAGAATGATCACGATAAAAGTATATTTATAAATATGCTCAAACAAGCTGATGTATTAGCTGAGAATTTTCGCCCAGGTACAATGGAAAAACTGGGGTTTTCATGGGAAAGGTTACAAGAAATCAACCCGCGCCTCATATATGCTTCATCGTCAGGTTTCGGACATACCGGTCCGCTAAAAGATGCTCCTGCCTACGATACCATCATTCAGGCAATGAGTGGGATAATGATGGAAACAGGGTACCCTGATGCTCCGCCAGTGCGTGTTGGTACCTCTCTTGCGGATCTATGCGGCGGTGTCTATTTATTCAGCGGAATAGTGAGTGCACTTTATGGCCGCGAAAAGAGCCAGAGAGGGGCGCATGTCGATATAGCGATGTTTGATGCCACGCTGAGTTTTCTGGAGCATGGTCTGATGGCATATATTGCGACAGGGAAGTCACCACAACGCCTGGGAAATCGCCATCCCTACATGGCACCTTTTGATGTTTTCGATACTCAGGATAAGCCGATTACGATTTGTTGTGGTAATGACAAGCTTTTTTCTGCGTTATGCCAGGCACTGGAGCTTACGGAACTGGTTAATGATCCCCGATTTAGCAGCAATATTTTACGCGTACAAAACCAGGCTATTCTTAAACAATATATTGAGCGAACGTTAAAAACGCAGGCAGCTGAAGTTTGGTTAGCCAAAATACATGAAGTTGGTGTGCCCGTCGCGCCGTTATTAAGTGTGGCTGAGGCCATTAATTTGCCACAAACTCAGGCGAGAAATATGTTGATTGAAGCCGGAGGAATAATGATGCCGGGTAATCCGATAAAAATCAGCGGCTGCGCGGACCCGCATGTTATGCCGGGAGCGGCAACGCTCGACCAGCATGGGGAACAAATTCGCCAGGAGTTCTCATCATAAATGTAAGATGTGCTGGTAAATAGCTCCCACATTAGAACATTGTGGGAGCCGCAATTTAGTCATTTTTCTGACAGAAAACAGCAATCTCCTGGTCCAGCTCTGCAATGTGTTCTTTAACAGAGTTCAGCAGCTGAAGAATTTCAGGCTTACTGTCATCTGAAGCAGGTGTTATTTCTAACTGATGGCTAATATTAATCAACTTTTGCAAATTCAGGATGTTAGCCGCACCGTGGATGCGATGAATACACTGATGGAAAGTTCTGTTATCGCCAGCTTCTAGTGCATGAAACGCAGCGGGTAGATCTTTATGCGTTTCATGCTGGAAAGTCATGAGAATCTCCTGCATCAGTTGTAGATCATTCGCCGTATTATTTTTCAGGGCTTCGATATCAAGGTGGCGATACTGAGGTGCAATATGCGCAACCTGGTGTAACTGACTTAAATGTGTTTTCAGTACATCCAGGGTCAACGGTTTGAACAAACATAAGTTCATGCCGCAACTTAACCCTTTTTCACGTTCGTTAGCCTGTGCGTTGGCTGTAAGCCCCCAGATGGGTAAGGAAGAATTTTGCTCACGGAGTTTGCGAGTCAACTCAAAACCATCCATATTCGGCATATTAACGTCAGTAATAAGCAGATCATAATGTTGCATACTGACTTTGTGTAGCGCTTGCACACCATCAGTGGCTTCATCAACATCATATCCTAATAGATTTAGCTGGCGTTTGAGTAATAGCCTGTTGGTCGGATGATCATCTGCGATTAATATGCTCAACTTTTCAGGTAGTGTGATGGGTTGTTCTGCTTTTGCCTCGACAGTCGCCACTTGCTGGCTAATTTCTACCGGGATTGTGATCGTAAATGTTGTTCCTATGCCTGGATGACTTTCTAATGATAAATCGCCCTGCATATTTTTAATTAATTCTTTGCAGATCATTAAGCCTAAACCAGAACCTGTTTGCTGACGACCTGCACTTGTTTGGCTGTAGCGTTTAAACAGTTGTTGTTGTTCTTCCTGCGATAATCCACTTCCAGAATCCATAATCGTCATTTTGATAACAGCGTGGTTGTCATCAATGTGACCCAGGGAGGTCGTAATTTTTACTGCCCCCTCGGTGGTAAATTTGAGAGCATTACTCAGTAAATTTGATAAGACCTGCTTAAACGCCTGAGGGTCGATCTTAACCAGGTAATGATCAGGAAATGTACTGCTGCAACTTAATGCGATCGATTTGCTTGCAGCAATCGCACCGAAAGAGTGACAAGTGTTCTGGACTAAAGTAGGGATATCGACCCATTGTGGTTGAAGTTGATAGTTACCCGATTCAATTTTGTCGACATCAAGGATTTCACCAATTAAGCCGAGGAGTGATTGTCCGGTGGCGTAGGCAAGTGAAATCGCCTCCACCCGTTGCTCCTTGCTAAGACCAGAACCCGACAGAAGTTCCAGGAAGCCCATAATAGAGCTTATTGGTGTTCTTATTTCGTGACTCATCGTTGCCAGAAACTGACTTTTTGCTACGGTAGCCTTTATCGCTTTATTTTTTTCTACCTCGAGTGCATTAATTAGATCACGCGTTTCAGTAATATCTTGCCAACCACAAATATATACTGCATTGTCACTTGCAGGAAGATTGCATAATGTATGCCAGTGATTAATGCATCTTTTCTCGATGCCATTATCAATTTCAAATACCTGTGTGTATATTGTTCGATTTTCTTTCGTTTCTGCTGTGACTTCATGCGCATTAGAAAAAACATCTTTAAAGGGTGAGTCACTGTTTTCTAATGGTAACATTGCATTTTTGTAGTAATCCGCAGTGAAATAATGTTCAAAAGCACTATTATGACTAATGACATTACCTTGCCAGTTTACAACATAAGTTGGATTCGGTAAGGAATCCGAGAGTGCTTTTCGGAATGATATTTGGTTTTCTAAATCACCCTGAATGACTTTACGACGACGAACTGAGCGTAACAGGTAGAATCCCCATAAAAGGCTACTGCCAACTAATAAAACGGATAATGTCGTAACAATATAAAATTGCTCGCTATATAGGTCCCATGTGTCAATGGTCACATTGGGCATTTTAATCCATTTTTCCGTCAGGCGCAGAACTTCGCTTGGGGGAATTGCATTCAGTGCTTTATTAATAATATCCTTAAGTTCCGGTTCTCCGCGAGGAAAAGCGAACGAAAGCGATGCATTCGGAACGCCAGGAATAAGAAAATGATAAAGTTCATTAGGATAGTAATGATCGATCATGTAACGCGAATTTAGCTGTGTCGCGACCAGAGCATCAAGTTCACCTTCCTTAACCTTGTGAAATGCAGCGCTGGCATTATCGACCTGTATCCATTCAACCTCCGGATACATCTCTTTTAATTGCGAATGCAGCTCATAATAATATGGAATGGCAACTTTCATTCCTTTTTTTAATGTTTGTTCACTGTCAGGCGCTTTTTGCATGACAAAAACGTAAGGCGTTGTTATGAAGGCTTCAGCAAATAAAACATTATTTTCTCGATCTTCACTATAAATAGCGCCAGGTATTATATCCCATCCTCCGGGGCTAAGCTGTGTTCCAGCATGGATATTGTGTGAAACGGTGATCGGAGAAAAATTTAAACCTGTTTGCAAGGTAATAATATTAAGAATGTCCCCCATAACGCCCCGAACCGAGCCATTTTCATCCGTCATAGAATAGGGGGGCGAGTAAGGATTTTCCAGCACCTTTAAATTGGGATGCTGCTTAATCCACTGTTTTTCATGTTCAGTGAGTTCTAATGGTTTGTTCAGAAAGGCCAGGTTTCCTGTATCAAGCCAATTTTGTGATACTTCATAGCGAACTTCATTTGTTAAAGCATCAACAAATCTATTGAGTACTTCATTAAGAATGACAGATTCTTTTCTGGTCAAGAAAAAATTATATTGACGCGGCGAGTTATAATATTTCACTACATTTAAGGAGTGAGTGAAATAGCGGGAAATCATACTGCTGGTAATGATGTTACTACCAATAAAGTAATCATTGTGCCCAGCTGAGACGGATGCTAATGCCTGATATAAATTTGTAAAAGAGATAATTGTTGCTTTTGGAAATGATTGATGAATTACCTCGTCTGGGGGGTAATTTGCTACCCGAGCAATATTTACTGGTTTTGGTGAGGTAAGCGGTCGCATTGAGTCGTGAAGGGTGGTTACCAGCGCCGGAAAGGTAATTATCAATGGTTTGGTTGCAGCAATGTCATTATTAAGAGGCGGCGAAGTAACTAAATGTGATAACACTATATCGACTTCACCTTCTGCAAGCGCGTCCATTGCTTTTTGATGATCTGCGTATTCCCGGAGTGTTAATTTGATATTTAACGCTCTTTTTAAAAGATTTAAATAATCAGCATTAATACCACGAACCTGTTGCTGCGAATCGGTATGCAACAAGGTAGCCGTTTGGGACTTGTGTACTGCAATCACAAGATTTTTTTTGCTCGCTAACCAACGTAATTCCTTGTTGCTCAGACGTACTGGATCAAGTGTGACACGGTTGTTACTACTGATGCCACGATATTCGATGTAATCTTCGTCTGCGAAACTTATGGTCGACCAAAGACCACAACAGAGAAGAAAAAAATAGGGTAAAAACTTCATGTGATTAGCCGATTTTGTTACGTTGCGCGAATGTGTAAAGATCCATCAGTGATTTACATTCTAATTTTTCCATCAGGCGACTTTTATACGTGCTGACAGTTTTGTTGCTGATGAACATTTTTTCCGCAATGTCATTATTATCCTTGCCATCAAGAATATACCGCATGACACTAATTTCTTGTTTCGATAAGGAGTCGAGTTTTTGCTGGTCGGACGTTAAACTTCCAACAAACCGGTTGAGAGAGAAGGGGAAATAGCAGTAGCCATTTTTTGCAGCTTCAATAGCCGCAATGATATTGTTCATGCCTTCTTTTTTACTCACGAAACCATTAGCGCCAGCATCAGCACAATGTTTCCCGTAAAAATGGTCATTTTTAGCGGAGACGATAATAATAATTCCGCTATATTGGCGCTTCCTCAGCGTTTCTAACACCTGGATACCGTTAACTCCGGGGATATCGACATCAATGATGACGATATCAGGCTTAAGTGTTTCCACCCGCTGAACGGCGCTTCCGCCTTCAGTTAACTCCGCTAAGATTTCAATATCGTTTTTGATCAATAAATTACGAATTGCTGCGATAGCAAGAGGATGGTCATCAATAATTATTGCGTTCATAGATTATTCCCTTTGCAATGAAGCATCTCCCTTCTCCCTGTAGTAATACAGACATAAGGCGTCATCTCATTTTCTCAATAAAAATAAGAAAATCTGAGCTTCCTTTAAGATAATTCGACAAGTATACCATATAAATAGTAGGCATAAATGAAATGTCAACAATAAAATCAGGGATTATACCGATGATTTATAGTTTCAAGTTAGCACTATAAGTCTTCTCACTAATCCTACAGGCGTAAGAATTGTATTGCAAAAGCCACGGTTTAGTCCTCTGTTGTTTTTTTTGCACCTCATTTAAATTAGGCCTCCAACGTTCCTGGGATAATGTGCAACACATGCACTGTGTTTGATATGAAGAATGAATACTCTTTTCATTCAATTCATAAATTTCATCTATGCGAAATGAGAGATAATAGTGGAACAGATTAATTCAAATAAAAAACAGTCTAACAGAAAAAAATACTTTTCTTTATTGGTGATAGTTTTATTTATTGCGTTTTCAGGTGCCTATGCCTATTGGTCAATGGAATTAGAAGACATGATTAGTACAGATGACGCCTATGTCACGGGGAATGCAGATCCAATTTCTGCACAAGTCTCAGGTAGTGTCACTGTAGTTAATCATAAAGATACGAACTACGTTCGACAGGGTGACATTTTAGTTTCACTGGATAAAACTGATGCCACTATCGCACTCAATAAAGCTAAAAATAATCTGGCAAATATTGTTCGGCAAACGAATAAACTGTACTTACAGGATAAACAATACAGTGCCGAAGTCGCTTCAGCACGTATTCAGTATCAACAATCTTTAGAAGATTATAACCGTCGTGTGCCTTTAGCGAAGCAGGGGGTTATTTCAAAAGAAACGCTGGAGCATACCAAAGATACGTTAATAAGTAGCAAAGCGGCACTGAATGCCGCTATCCAGGCTTATAAAGCGAATAAAGCTTTAGTAATGAACACACCATTAAACCGTCAGCCACAAGTAGTTGAAGCGGCGGATGCAACCAAAGAAGCCTGGTTGGTGCTTAAACGTACGGATATAAGGAGTCCGGTTACTGGCTATATTGCCCAGCGAAGTGTTCAGGTCGGCGAAACAGTGAGTTCCGGACAATCGTTAATGGCTGTCGTACCGGCACGTCAAATGTGGGTTAATGCCAACTTTAAAGAAACACAACTCACGGATGTACGGATTGGTCAATCAGTCAATATTATCAGCGATCTTTATGGTGAAAATGTTGTGTTTCATGGTCGGGTGACAGGGATCAATATGGGAACCGGCAATGCGTTCTCCTTATTACCTGCACAAAATGCGACAGGGAACTGGATCAAAATCGTTCAGCGTGTACCGGTTGAAGTTTCTCTTGATCCAAAAGAACTCATGGAACACCCCTTGCGCATTGGTTTATCGATGACTGCAACTATTGATACGAAGGACGAAGACATTGCTGAGATGCCTGATCTGGCTTCAACCGTGACCTCCATGCCTGCTTATACCAGTAAGGCTTTAGTTATCGATACCAGTCCGATAGAAAAAGAAATTAGCAACATTATTTCGCATAATGGACAACTTTAATGGCAATCACTAAATCAACTCCGGCACCATTAACCGGTGGGACGTTATGGTGCGTTACTATTGCATTGTCATTAGCGACGTTTATGCAAATGTTGGATTCCACTATTTCTAACGTCGCAATACCGACAATATCTGGCTTTCTGGGAGCATCAACAGACGAAGGCACCTGGGTTATCACCTCGTTTGGCGTAGCAAATGCCATTGCGATCCCTGTTACCGGCAGGCTGGCACAAAGAATAGGCGAATTAAGGTTATTTTTACTTTCAGTCACTTTTTTTTCGCTGTCTTCCTTAATGTGTAGTTTATCGACCAATCTTGATGTGCTGATATTTTTTAGAGTCGTTCAGGGATTAATGGCGGGGCCGTTAATTCCACTGTCACAGAGTTTATTATTAAGGAATTATCCACCAGAAAAAAGAACATTTGCTCTGGCATTATGGTCAATGACCGTGATTATCGCTCCGATATGTGGGCCGATATTGGGCGGCTATATTTGCGATAACTTTAGCTGGGGTTGGATATTTTTAATCAATGTCCCTATGGGGATTATCGTCCTGACATTATGCTTAACCTTACTTAAAGGAAGAGAAACTGAAACTTCACCGGTAAAAATGAATCTACCAAGACTGACCCTGTTAGTGCTCGGTGTTGGTAGCTTGCAAATTATGCTTGATAAAGGGCGCGATCTGGATTGGTTCAACTCGAGTACAATAATAATATTAACAGTAGTATCAGTTATTTCTCTGATCTCTTTAGTCATTTGGGAGTCGACCTCAGAGAACCCGATTCTTGATCTCAGTTTGTTTAAGTCCCGTAATTTCACCATTGGTATTGTGAGTATCACCTGCGCGTATTTATTTTACTCTGGAGCGATCGTCCTTATGCCGCAGTTACTCCAGAAAACGATGGGGTATAATGCGATATGGGCCGGGCTTGCTTATGCGCCCATCGGCATCATGCCACTATTGATTTCACCTTTGATAGGACGTTATGGCAATAAAATAGACATGCGGGTGTTAGTGACATTCAGTTTTTTGATGTATGCGGTTTGCTATTACTGGCGTTCTGTGACATTTATGCCAACGATTGATTTTACAGGCATCATTTTGCCACAGTTTTTCCAGGGATTCGCCGTTGCCTGTTTCTTTTTACCCTTAACAACGATTTCGTTTTCAGGCTTGCCAGATAATAAATTTGCCAATGCCTCGAGTATGAGTAATTTTTTTCGTACCTTGTCAGGATCAGTTGGGACGTCGTTGACAATGACGCTGTGGGGACGACGCGAATCGTTACACCATAGTCAGTTGACAGCAACCATCGATCAATTTAACCCCGTGTTTAATTCATCGTCACAAATTATGGATAAATACTATGGTTCGCTTTCAGGAGTTCTTAATGAAATTAATAATGAAATAACCCAGCAGTCACTTTCTATTTCTGCAAATGAGATTTTCCGTATGGCGGCTATTGCTTTTATCTTACTTACGGTTTTGGTTTGGTTTGCGAAACCGCCGTTTACAGCGAAAGGCGTTGGGTGATGATAAAAGGAGGGGGTTATAGCGGGTAAGACCGGGGATCTTAAGTCTGCGCCATCGGCAGCATCGCTCACCCAGGGAAAGGATTGCGATGCTGCGTTGAAACGTTATTAACGGCCTTTTGCCAGATATTGATTCATCTCTTCTTCCGGCACCATTCCACCTCCCGTCGCCCACACCAGATGAGTGGCATTACGCAATTGTTCTGCGCTGAAACCGTGCATCTGTTGGTAACTTACTGATGCACACACGCGCTGAGGTCCGGCCATACCCGCCAGTGCTGAAGGTTCAAGACGAATATCTTCTTCCTGCGCCAGCCAGCCAAGCATGTCATACATGGTTTGATCGCTAAGGGTATAGAAGCCATCCAGCAGACGCTCCATTGCCCGCCCGACAAAGCCTGATGCGCGACCAACTGCAAGGCCATCCGCTGCGGTAAGGTTGTCGATACCAATATCCTGAACAGAAATCTGATCGTGTAATCCTGTATGGACGCCTAACAACATACAAGGGGAGTGCGTTGGTTCGGCAAAAAAGCAGTGAACATGATCGCCAAACGCCAGTTTAAGCCCGAATGCGACGCCACCAGGACCACCGCCAACACCACACGGCAGATAGACAAACAGAGGGTTATCAGCATCGACGATACGGCCTTGCTGGGCAAATTGCGCTTTAAGACGCTGGCCAGCGACGGAATACCCAAGGAACAACGTGCGGGAATTTTCGTCATCAATAAAGAAACAGTTCGGGTCAGACTGCGCTGCTTTACGTCCTTCCTCGACGGCAACACCATAATCTTGCTCATATTCCACGACCGTAACGCCATGGCTGCGCAGTTTCGCTTTTTTCCATGCCCGGGCATCAGCAGACATATGAACTGTCACCTTAAAGCCAATGCGGGCGCTCATAATGCCGATTGATAACCCCAGATTTCCGGTTGAGCCCACAGCAATGCTGTATTGGCTAAAGAACTGTTTAAACTCCGGAGAAAGCAGTTTGCTGTAGTCATCATCAAGCGTCAGCAACCCCGCTTCCAGAGCCAGTTTTTCTGCATGTGCCAGGACTTCATAAATCCCGCCGCGTGCTTTTATAGAGCCGGAAATGGGCAAATGGCTATCTTTTTTCAGTAGGAGTTGCCCGCTGATCGGTTGTTGATATTCCTTTTCCAGCCGTTTTTGCATAGCCGGAATGGCAACCAGTTCTGATTCAATAATCCCCCCAGTGGCAGCAGTTTCAGCAAATGCTTTTGCCAGATAGGGTGCAAAACGGGATAAGCGCGCATGGGCGTCCTGAACATCCTGTTCGGTCAGGCCAACATAAGGTAAACCTTCAGCCAATGAGGTCGTGCCAGGATTAAACCAGGTGGTTTCTTTAAGAGCAACCAGATCCTTTACCAACGGATACTGGGCGATGAGCGAGTTCATTTTAGCGTTTTCCATAGTACGTCTCTTTGCGCTTAGATGATAAATGGATTTGCCCCTATATTTCCAGACATCTGTTATCACC
>NZ_JBQZXC010000069.1:0-19282 GCF_053555815.1 Shigella sp. SIG6
ATTGAATCCGCAGCATGATGCCATAGTTCTTAACCAGCATTTCCATGCCAGGGATGCGTAAATAACAAAGCGCAGACTAGGGGGCATCACGCAACGCGCGATTCAGGGCGCGAACATTTGGCAGATGAACCACCGGGTCCACATACGCAAGCCGCTGAATGCGTCTGACTACCGCTCGCTGACGAGTTGCCAGTACAGCCATATAATTGACAATAAAAGAGAATACCAGATAACTGGAGGAGGTTATGGTCAGCTGCGTGGTATAGCCAGGATAAATGGGAATGTAATTTTGATAGCTGTGGATGCTGATCATCAACACGACCGCCCAGAGCAGCGAAATCAGCTTATAACCATAGCGCATTGCTCCCCACATCATCAGGGGCAGCAATAATGACAAGGTATAATTGGTGCTAAAAATTGTGCTTTTTTCATTTAACGGCATGCATAACAGCAACAATAAAGCACCTAATACCAGTAGCCAGAGCGCGAACTCTTTTTTGGTGACTTTGGCATCAACCTGCTGTTTTAATTGCGAATAATAGCTACGTAAATAAAATGGATTTCGCACTACCCGAATGATGAAGTAGCACAGCGGGACACCGACCAGATTTTCTCTGCTCGCCAGTAATCCTACAAATGCAGCAAACTGGAAAAGTATCAGAAACAGCGTTGCAGGAAACACTATCTGCCAGAATATACGCTGGGAAATTAAACGGGTATCACCATGTGAAACGTTGTTACGCCGGGGAGTAAAGACCCTGTAACCGCCCCAACAGAGAATGATAATAAAATTAGCCGTTAATGAGAGCGTTTCGTAAAAACCCAGCTCTGCATATTTGCGGACAAAAATCCCTAAGGTGATCCCTGGCAATGCCGCCCAGCTGAAAAACATCATCATGCTGATCATCAGTGCCAAAGGCAGATAAAAGAGAAAAACCTCACCGGAAGAAATATGCGCGAAAGTATTAATGTGGGCGAAAATGGGCAAGATTAAAGAAGGCAGGAACAGCGGAAGCCCCCACCATTTATCACGTATTTTTATATAAGTTGCATTTAGTTTCATAGATGCTCAGCAGAATCCCCCACATCCTGAAGGAGGTGTATTCAGACAGGCATCCCACCTGACTTCGAATGATGATTATTCATCACTATAGAGAGCATTGATTCTAAGTGTCATATGAAAGTTCCAATTGATATATATCAAACAAAATAACCCTGATTAATGAATTATTACGTTTATCATGTTAATTCATCATTATTACATCATCATTGTAAATAATTAAATTAACTTCCATAACATTAAAATATGTATCCACTGACGCTTTTTTACATAACGAAGAATTGACCATTTTGTCCTGTTGTGCCTTAATGTAAGTACCGTCCACAGCGTGGGACATACTTCAAGGAACCTTTTGTGAGTCAGGCAACTAGTATGCGAAAACGACACCGATTTAACAGTCGCATGACCCGTATCGTACTGCTCATCAGCTTTATCTTCTTCTTTGGCCGTTTTATCTACTCGTCCGTCGGTGCCTGGCAGCACCATCAGAGCAAAAAAGAAGCTCAGCAATCCACACTCTCCGTCGAATCACCGGTACAACGTTAGCGGTTACCTTCTCCACTTTCACAGAACATAACGGCACTTCGCTGTCGGATGCTTTTGCTCTTTGGGATTATCAAAGCGGCAGATATTCTTTCATCTTAAATTTTACGTCTTTGTCCTGACTGATGTTTATCCTGTTTGGCTGCGAAATAAATATAAAATTAATATATATGTTGTAATGATATATTTTTATAAATTATTCCCTGCGTGAATTTTAATAAATTTAATCTATCCCTTTATACGCAATACATTTACTTTCCTCTTTTGATGATCTTAAATGTCTTATTTTTCGTAATGTGTATAACAAGGAATAGTGATGAAATTTAAAAAATGTCTTCTGCCTGTGGCAATGTTAGTGTCATTCACTCTGGCAGGATGCCAGTCAAATGCTGACGATCATGCCGCCGATGTTTATCAAACCGATCAACTGAATACCAAACAAGAAACTAAAACCGTTAATATTATTTCCATTCTTCCCGCAAAAGTTGCCGTAGACAACTCCCAAAATAAACGGAACGCACAAGCCTTCGGCGCGCTTATTGGCGCAGTCGCTGGCGGTGTTATCGGCCACAACGTCGGTTCTGGCAGCAATTCCGGAACGACGGCAGGGGCAGTTGGCGGCGGAGCTGTAGGCGCGGCAGCGGGTTCTATGGTGAATGATAAAACCTTAGTGGAAGGTGTTTCTTTAACATATAAGGAAGGCACCAAAGTGTATACCTCCACCCAGGTGGGTAAAGAGTGCCAGTTTACGACAGGTTTAGCCGTTGTTATTACCACAACGTATAACGAAACGCGTATTCAGCCAAATACCAAATGTCCTGAAAAGAGCTAATAATCAGGAGGAGTCATGAAGAAAGTTTTTCTTTGCGCCATCTTAGCCTCCTTAAGCTATCCGGCTATAGCCTCATCATTGCAGGATCAACTCTCTGCTGTCGCAGAAGCGGAACAGCAAGGTAAAAATGAAGAGCAAAGGCAGCATGACGAATGGGTCGCGGAGCGCAACAGGGAAATCCAGCAAGAGAAGCAACGTCGCGCAAATGCCCAAGCCGCCGCGAACAAAAGAGCGGCAACGGCAGCGGCAAATAAGAAAGCTCGTCAGGATAAACTGGACGCCGAAGCCACTGCGGACAAAAAACGCGATCAAAGTTATGAAGATGAGCTACGCAGCTTAGAGATTCAGAAACAAAAACTGGCGCTGGCGAAAGAAGAAGCCCGCGTTAAGCGCGAAAACGAATTTATCGATCAGGAACTGAAGCACAAAGCTGCGCAAACCGATGTGGTGCAATCTGAAGCTGACGCAAACAGAAATATGACTGAAGGCGGTCGCGATCTGATGAAAAGCGTGGGCAAAGCAGAAGAGAACAAATCGGACAGCTGGTTTAATTAATCGATGTTAGTAACTTCAAGCCTATGATTCTTGAAGATAAAAAACCCTCTGTAGTAACGGAGGGTTTTGTTCATTCATAGTGCAGGGATCAAAATCATTCCCACTCAATGGTAGCTGGCGGCTTGCCGCTGATGTCATACACCACGCGGGAAATACCGTTCACTTCATTGATAATGCGGTTGGAAACGCGACCGAGGAAATCGTACGGCAGATGCGCCCAGTGTGCGGTCATAAAGTCGATGGTTTCGACAGCACGCAGAGAGACAACCCAGTCATACTTACGACCATCGCCCATTACACCAACGGAACGTACTGGCAGGAAGACGGTGAACGCCTGGCTGACTTTGTCGTACAGGTCCGCTTTACGCAGTTCTTCAATGAAGATGGTGTCAGCACGGCGCAGCAGGTCACAGTACTCTTTCTTCACTTCACCCAGAACACGAACGCCAAGGCCTGGTCCCGGGAACGGATGACGGTACAGCATGTCGTACGGCAGGCCCAGCTCCAGACCAATCTTACGCACTTCGTCTTTGAACAGCTCTTTCAGCGGTTCAACCAGGCCCATCTTCATCTCTTTCGGCAGGCCGCCCACGTTGTGGTGAGATTTGATGACGTGTGCTTTACCGGTTGCAGAAGCCGCAGATTCGATAACGTCAGGGTAGATAGTGCCCTGCGCCAGCCACTTCACGTCTTCCAGTTTCAGCGCTTCTTCATCGAATACTTCAACGAAAACGCGCCCGATGATTTTACGTTTTGCTTCCGGATCGTTTTCGCCAGCCAGCGCTGACAGGAAGCGATCTTCTGCCGGTACGTGAACAATGTTAAGACCAAAGTGATCGCCAAACATATCCAGAACCTGCTCTGCTTCGTTGAGACGCAGCAGGCCGTTGTCGACGAATACGCAAGTCAGGTTTTTACCGATAGCACGGTGCAGCAGCATTGCGGTTACGGAGGAATCCACACCACCAGAGAGGCCGAGGATGACTTTATCGTCGCCTACCTGCTCGCGGATGCGAGCTACAGCATCGTCGATAATTTTCGCTGGCGTCCACAGGGCTTCACACTGGCAGATATCACGCACAAAACGCTCCAGCATGCGCATACCCTGGCGGGTGTGAGTCACTTCCGGGTGGAACTGTACGCCATAGAAGCGTTTTTCTTCGTTAGCCATAATGGCAAACGGGCAGCTTTCGGTGCTGGCTACGGTGACGAAGTCGGACGGGATAGCGGTAACTTTATCGCCGTGGCTCATCCAGACATCGAGCAGCGGTTTACCGTCTGCGGTCAGCGCATCTTCGATACCGCGAACCAGTGCGCTGTCGTTTACGACTTCAACCTGCGCGTAGCCAAATTCACGTTCGTTAGAGGCTTCAACGTGACCGCCCAACTGCATTGCCATGGTCTGCATGCCATAGCAAACGCCGAATATCGGTACGCCTGCTTCAAAGACATACTGCGGCGCACGCGGACTGTTTTCTTCAGTAGTACTTTCCGGGCCGCCGGAAAGAATAATGCCGCTTGGATTGAAGTCACGAATTTGTGCTTCTGTCACATCCCACGCCCACAGTTCGCAGTAAACACCCAGCTCACGCACGCGGCGCGCAACCAGTTGAGTGTACTGAGAACCGAAGTCCAGAATGAGGATGCGATGCTTATGAATGTTTTCCGTCATTGACGCTTATTCCGAGGCAAGTGAAACAGATAATATAAATCGCCCGACATGAAGTCGGGCGAAGAGAATCAGGAGCCCAGACGGTAGTTCGGGGACTCTTTAGTAATGGTCACGTCGTGAACGTGGCTTTCCTGAATGCCCGCACCGCTGATACGTACAAACTCCGCTTTAGTACGCAGTTCGTCGATAGTACCACAGCCGGTCAGACCCATACAGGAGCGCAGGCCGCCCATCTGCTGGTGAATGATCTCTTTCAGGCGACCTTTATAAGCTACGCGACCTTCGATACCTTCCGGCACCAGTTTGTCGGCAGCGTTATCGCTCTGGAAATAACGGTCAGAGGAACCTTTGGACATCGCGCCCAGGGAACCCATACCACGGTAAGATTTATAAGAACGGCCCTGGTAGAGTTCGATTTCACCCGGAGATTCTTCAGTACCCGCCAGCATGGAACCTACCATCACCGCGCTTGCGCCAGCGGCGATAGCTTTGGCGATGTCGCCGGAGAAGCGAATACCACCATCTGCGATAACCGGAATACCGGTGCCTTCCAGGGCTTCAACTGCGTCAGCAACGGCAGTGATCTGCGGAACACCTACGCCAGTAACGATACGAGTCGTACAGATAGAACCAGGGCCGATACCGACTTTAACCGCGCTGCAACCAGCTTCTGCCAAAGCGCGTGCACCTGCAGCTGTTGCCACGTTGCCGCCGATGATTTGCAGATCCGGATATTTAGCACGGGTTTCACGGATACGCTGCAAAACGCCTTCTGAGTGACCGTGGGAGGAGTCGATCAGCAGAACGTCAACGCCAGCGGCAACCAGCGCGTCAACACGCTCTTCGTTACCCGCACCTGCGCCAACTGCAGCACCAACACGCAGACGGCCTTGCTCGTCTTTACAGGCGTTCGGTTTACGTTCCGCTTTCTGGAAGTCTTTCACGGTGATCATGCCGATCAGGTGGAATTCGTCATCAACCACCAGCGCTTTTTCAACGCGTTTTTCGTGCATTTTTGCCAGCACCACTTCACGGGCTTCACCTTCACGCACGGTGACCAGACGCTCTTTCGGCGTCATGTAAACGCTAACCGGCTGGTTCAGGTCGGTAACAAAACGCACGTCACGACCGGTGATAATACCCACCAGTTCGTTTTCTTCGGTAACGACCGGATAGCCCGCAAAACCGTTACGCTCGGTCAGTTCTTTCACTTCGCGCAGCGTCGTGGTTGGCAGAACAGTCTGCGGATCAGTCACCACACCAGATTCGTGTTTTTTCACACGGCGAACTTCTTCTGCCTGGCGTTCAATGGACATGTTTTTGTGGATAAAGCCGATACCGCCTTCCTGAGCCAGAGCAATAGCCAGGCGCGCTTCCGTTACGGTATCCATTGCTGCGGAAAGCATAGGGATATTCAGACGAATAGTTTTCGTCAGCTGGGTGCTGAGGTCAGCAGTATTCGGCAGAACGGTAGAATGAGCAGGAACGAGGAGAACGTCGTCAAACGTCAGAGCTTCTTTAGCGATACGTAGCATGGGCAATATCTCGACCAGAGTGGTTAATAAATATTGCCGCGGCATTATACAGAGCGTAACCGATTGCATCTACCCCTTTTTGCAAAAAATGCTTGCTATCCCCGAAGGGCGGGTTACTATCGACTGAATAACCTGCTGATTTAGAATTTGATCTCGCTCACATGTTACCTTCTCAATCCCCTGCAATTTTTACCGTTAGTCGCCTGAATCAAACGGTTCGTCTGCTGCTTGAGCATGAGATGGGACAGGTTTGGATCAGCGGCGAAATCTCTAATTTCACACAACCGGCTTCCGGTCACTGGTACTTTACACTCAAAGACGACACCGCCCAGGTACGCTGCGCGATGTTCCGCAACAGCAACCGCCGGGTCACCTTCCGTCCGCAGCATGGGCAACAAGTTTTAGTTCGCGCCAATATTACGCTCTACGAGCCGCGCGGCGACTACCAGATAATCGTTGAGAGTATGCAGCCGGCCGGTGAAGGGCTGCTGCAACAGAAGTACGAACAGCTCAAAGCGAAGTTGCAGGCTGAAGGTTTGTTCGATCAGCAATACAAAAAACCACTTCCCTCCCCTGCGCATTGCGTTGGTGTGATCACCTCAAAAACCGGTGCTGCGCTACATGATATTTTGCATGTGTTAAAACGTCGCGATCCTTCTCTACCGGTGATCATCTACCCCACCTCCGTTCAGGGCGATGACGCGCCGGGGCAAATTGTTCGCGCCATTGAACTGTCGAATCAGCGCAATGAGTGCGACGTGTTGATCGTTGGGCGCGGCGGCGGTTCGCTGGAAGATTTATGGAGTTTTAACGACGAACGCGTAGCGCGGGCGATTTTTGCCAGCCGCATTCCGGTCGTCAGCGCCGTCGGGCATGAGACGGATGTGACCATTGCCGATTTTGTTGCCGATCTGCGTGCGCCAACGCCGTCTGCCGCCGCTGAAGTAGTGAGCCGTAATCAGCAAGAGTTACTGCGCCAGGTGCAATCGGCCCGTCAACGGCTGGAGATGGCGATGGATTATTATCTCGCCAACCGTACGCGTCGCTTTACGCAGATTCATCATCGCTTGCAGCAGCAGCATCCGCAGCTCCGGCTGGCACGCCAGCAAACCATGCTTGAACGCCTGCAAAAACGGATGAGCTTTGCGCTGGAAAATCAGCTTAAGCGTGCCGGGCAACAGCAGCAGCGATTAACACAGCGGCTGAATCAGCAAAATCCACAGCCGAAGATTCATCGCACGCAAACGCGCATTCAGCAACTGGAATATCGTTTAGCAGAAATCCTGCGCGCACAGCTTAGCGCCACGCGTGAACGTTTCGGTAATGCAGTAACGCACCTCGAAGCCGTAAGCCCACTGTCAACGCTGGCGCGTGGATACAGCGTTACTACTGCTACTGACGGCAATGTACTGAAAAAAGTGAAGCAAGTTAAAGCGGGTGAAATGCTAACCACACGTCTGGAAGACGGCTGGATAGAAAGTGAAGTAAAAAACATCCAGCCGGTAAAAAAATCGCGTAAAAAGGTTCATTAAGCCAGCACGAATTCAACGCGTTTTTTCGATATCAAGCCATGCCCGTGCTGACAGAAGTAATCTACTGCACCGCAGGCTTTTAACACCTGCAACGGTTGATGGCAGTCTGGACAAAGAGCTTTCATTTCAATAAATTCCCCGCAGGATGGGCAACGCGCATGGCCGTTATCCTGATCAAGCACATGCTGACATTTTGGACAATGCAGTTCCATATGAATTCCTCCGGTAGCCATTCCCTCTACATTCATAGAGGGAATGGCAGATAAAATACTTACGGATAATTATTTATTTTTCTTGATGTGCTTCATCAGACGCTTACGTTTACACATCTGGGTTGGCGTCAGGGTGTTACGCTTGTTCGCATACGGGTTTTCCCCTTCTTTGAACTGAATACGAATCGGCGATCCCATTACGTCCAGCGATTTGCGGAAGTAGTTCATCAAGTAGCGCTTGTAGGAATCAGGCAGGTCTTTCACCTGATTACCGTGAATCACCACAATCGGCGGGTTATAACCACCAGCGTGGGCATATTTCAGCTTCACACGACGACCGCGTACCAGCGGCGGTTGGTGATCTTCAACAGCCATCGTCATGATGCGCGTCAGCATAGAGGTCCCCACACGACGGGTGGAGCTGTCATACGCTTCACGTACTGATTCAAACAAGTTACCAACACCACTGCCGTGCAAGGCAGAGATAAAGTGCACACGAGCAAAATCGATAAAGCCCAGACGGAAGTCCAGAGTTTCTTTCACCTGCTCTTTCACTTCCTGGCTCAGGCCATCCCACTTATTCACCACAATGACAAGTGAGCGCCCACTATTGAGAATAAAGCCCAGCAGCGAGAGATCCTGATCGGAAATACCTTCGCGCGCATCAATCACTAACATCACCACGTTGGCGTCTTCAATGGCCTGCAACGTTTTGATTACGGAGAATTTCTCTACAGCATCGGTGATTTTGCCGCGTTTACGTACGCCAGCGGTGTCAATGAGCACATACTCACGTCCATCGCGTTCCATTGGGATGTAGATGCTGTCACGCGTCGTGCCAGGCATGTCGTAAACAACAACGCGCTCTTCTCCAAGAATACGGTTAGTGAGTGTAGACTTACCTACGTTCGGACGACCCACAATCGCCAGTTTGATCGGCAGACTTTGCGGGTCGAAGTCGTCTTCCTCTTCTTCTTCGCCGTTCTCTTCCGCTTCAAATTGCGCCCAGTATTCAGCGTCTTCGTCGACTTCCTCTTGCGGTGCGAGATCTTCCATCCACGGCAGCAGCACATGCTCCAGCAGACTTAATACGCCACGACCGTGAGACGCGGCGATCGGGTAGATTTCACCTAAACCAAGCGAGTAGAAATCAACCACTGCCTGATCGGGATCCAGACCGTCAGTTTTGTTTGCCACCAGGAAGGTCGGTTTTTCACGGGAGCGCAGATGTTTGGCAATCGCTTCATCTGCCGGCATCAGGCCCGCGCGCGCATCCACCATAAACAGTACGACGTCCGCTTCTTCAATCGCCAGCAGCGACTGTTCCGCCATGCGGGTTTCTACACCGTCTTCTGTGCCATCAATCCCGCCGGTATCAATACAGATAAACTCACGGCCTTCAATTTCCGCACGACCGTACTTACGGTCACGAGTCAGACCCGGGAAATCCGCAACCAGCGCATCTCGGGTGCGAGTTAGACGGTTAAATAACGTGGATTTTCCTACGTTAGGGCGCCCGACAAGCGCGACCACAGGTACCATGTTTAAAGCCTCATTTTTATAAATCATCAGACAACGCACGCTATATTCGCGTCGTTGTTAAAAACAGGAAAACGGCCCCTGTCCAGGAGCCGTTTTCAAAGTGAACGACAGAGACGATTAACGTGTAATAGAGTACACGGTTCCGTCTTTTGCCTGGATCAGCAGTTTGCCGTCAGCGGCAACCGGTTCAGTCTGGAAACCGGAACTATCAACTTTTTGCTGGGCAACGAAACGACCATCTTCGACGTTAATCCAGTGCAGATAACCTTCACTGTCACCGACCACCAGGTTGCCATTATACAGCACCGGAGAAGTCAGCAGGCGATGCAGCAGATCGCTTTGTGCCCACAGCGTAACGCCGCCATCAATGGTCAACGCCATCACCCGGTCATTTTGATCGACCAGATAGATGCGATTGCCATCGACGATGAAATCATTCACCGAACCCAGTTCGCGTTTCCACATAATCTGACCACTGCGCAGATCAAGCGCCGTCAGGTTACCATTATAGGCCAGCGCGAAAACAACGCCGTTAACAACGACGGGAGTCGTGTCAACATCGCTCAGACGGTCAATTTCGGTAGAACCGGTCGCCTGGGAAATACGCTGCTGCCAAATCATCTGGCCCTGTTCCATCAGCACTGCGCTGACGCGACCATTATCGCCACCCACGACGGCCGCACCAAAAGCCGTTGCCGGCGCAGACTCGCCACGCAAAGAGAGCGAAGGCATATCGAGGTTAACTGTCCATTTGACAGCGCCGTCAGCTTCGTTCAGCGCTTGTAACTGACCGTTACTGGTGTGGATTAACACCAGACCGTCGCTGACCACCGGGCGCGAAAGTGCTTCACCCGCGACTTTAGTTTGCCATGCCACAGTACCATCGCTGGTATTCAGCGCGTAAACCTGCGCCTTTTCGCTGCCAATGTAGACATGCCCACCAGACACGGTCACACCGCCAGAAAGTAATGCAGGCTCTTTAGAGAACCAGCCATCTTTCTCGGCCAGGCTGACAGACCAGATTTCTTTGCCATCATCCGCATTCAGCGCTTTTACCAAACCAGCGCGGTCCGCTGCATAGACAACGTTGTCCGCCAGTGCCGGATGAAGATTGGAATAGAAGTTGCCAATGCCGCTACCAACGGAAGTGCTCCACGCCGTGGTCGGCGTAAACTGATTTTCAACGGTTGGCAATGGGGACATCTTTACCACATCTTCTTCGCTGTTAAACAGCGAACAGCCGCTTAAAAGGGTAACGGAAAGCAGTCCTGGCAGCAGTAATTTACGCAATTGCATCGGGTCCCTCTCAGATGGACAAATTATTAATTTTCATCTGCATCATTTCGCTCAGTGCCGGAGTAACATCGCTTTTCACGCCTGCTTCCCATGCACTACGCGCACCTTGCTTATCACCTTTGCTCAGCAATGCTTCACCACGCAGGTCGGCAACAATGGCAGCCCACCCTTCACCTTTGATGGTATCAAGGGTTTTCAGCGCGGCATCAGCCTGCTTGAGCTGTACCTGAACGCGAGCAAGACGCAGATTTATCACGGCTTTGAGATTTTCATCGCTCGTGTCTGCCAGCCCCTGTTGTAACTGGGCGGCAGCTTTCTCTAGTTCATTTTTGTCAACAAATTGCTGCGCAAGTTCCAAAGAAGCCAGCGCACCATAAGTATTTTTATTTTCAGCAGCAAATTTTTCCGCCGCCGGGATGCTATCCGGTTTGCCTTCGCTCACTGCGGTAACCGCATTTTGATAGGCAAGAGAAGCGGAGCGTGCAGAATCAACCTGATGGCTGTTCCAGTAGCGCCAGCCAATCAGTGCGCCAACGCCCAAAATCCCCCCAACAGCCAGTGCTTTGCCATTTTCAGCAAAAAAGCGTTTAACCGCTTCTACCTGGTCGTTTTCGTTCTCGTAAATTTCCACGCTGTCCTTCTCCTTCCTTAACCCAGTAACGTGCGCAAATGCGCGGCTACGCTATCCTGCGCAACTGCCGTTTGCTCACCAGAGCGCAAATCCTTCACTACTGCTGTGCCGTTAGCCACTTCAGACTCACCCAGCACCACAGCAACGCGGGCACCCCATTTATCAGCACGGGCAAACTGTTTCTTAAAGTTGCCGCCGCCGTGGTTGGTCATCAATTTCACGCCCAGTAATTCATCACGCAGACGCTCAGCTAATGCCATAGCCGCAGATTGTGTATCAGCACCTGAAGCCACCAGGTATATATCGACAACAGGATCGGCTTTAAATTCCGGATTAACGGCCTGTACTAACAATACAAGACGTTCGAGGCCCATCGCAAAACCGACAGCCGGTGTTGCACGACCGCCCAGTTGTTCCACAAGACCGTCATAACGACCGCCTGCACACACGGTGCCCTGGGAGCCGAGACTGTTAGTCACCCACTCGAAAACGGTACGGTTATAGTAATCCAGACCACGCACCAGACGCTGGTTTACGGTGTAAGCGATCCCCGCGCTCTCCAGCAGTTTGCACAGACCGGCAAAATGCTCACGAGATTCCTCGTCCAGATAATCACCTAATGCCGGAGCGTCGTTGAGAAGCGCCTGCACTTCCGGATTTTTTGAATCCAGCACGCGCAGCGGGTTAGTGTACATGCGGCGTTTGCAGTCTTCGTCCAGCTTTTCTTTATGCTGCTCAAGGAATGCCACCAGCGCATCGCGGTAATTGGCGCGTGCTTCCAGCGAACCGATAGAATTCAGCTCAAGAGTTACGTGTTCGAAGATACCCAGCGCACGCCACCAGCGGGCAGTGAGCATAATCAGTTCAGCGTCGATATCCGGACCTTGCAGACCGAAAACTTCGCAGCCCAACTGATGGAACTGACGATAACGCCCTTTCTGCGGACGCTCGTGACGGAACATCGGCCCGATATACCACAGACGCTGTTCCTGATTGTACAGAAGACCATGCTCGATGCCGGCGCGTACACAGCCCGCCGTCCCTTCAGGGCGCAGAGTCAGGCTGTCGCCATTGCGATCCTCAAAGGTGTACATCTCTTTTTCAACCACGTCGGTGACTTCACCAATCGCACGTTTGAATAGCGGGGTCTGCTCTACAATCGGCAAGCGGATTTCACTGTAACCGTAGCTGCCGAGCACGTTTTTCAGTGTGCCTTCAATGCGCTGCCAGATGGCCGTTTCGCCAGGCAGGTAATCGTTCATGCCGCGAATGGCTTGAATGTTTTTTGCCACGTTTATTCTCTTTCTGAATATAAAAATGAACCCTCAACGCTTCCCTCAATGTTTCGGGAGCCATGCGGGTTCAATCATACACGGGAAGCGAGGCGCTTCCCATCACGTTATTATTTTTCAACCTGCTGAACGTCAATTCGACGCGCTTCGTCCAGCTGACTGGCTTTCGCACGAATGCGTGCTTCCAGCTGGTCGATCATATCGTTGTTGTCCAGACGGTCTTTGCGCACGCCATCTTCATAGAGGCCGCTTTTCTTGTTGCCGCCGGTGACGCCGAGTGTAGAAACCAGCGCCTCACCTGGGCCATTCACCACGCAGCCGATAATCGAAACGTCCATCGGAGTGATGATATCTTCCAGGCGTTGCTCCAGCGCGTTAACCGTACCGATAACATCAAATTCCTGACGCGAACAGGTCGGGCAGGCGATGAAGTTAATCCCTCGCGAACGGATACGCAGCGATTTCAAAATATCGAAACCGACTTTGATCTCTTCGACCGGATCGGCCGCCAGCGATACGCGCAGCGTGTCGCCGATGCCTTCCGACAGCAGCAGACCTAAACCAATGGCGGATTTTACTGCCCCGCTGCGTGCACCACCGGCTTCGGTGATCCCCAGATGCAACGGCTGATCGATCTGTTTTGCCAGCAAACGATAAGACTCAACAGCGAGGAAGATGTCAGACGCTTTCACGCTGACTTTGAACTGTTCGAAGTTCAGGCGATCGAGATGATCAACATGACGCATGGCGGATTCCAGCAACGCCTGCGGCGTCGGTTCGCCATACTTTTCTTGCAGATCTTTTTCCAGCGATCCGGCGTTAACGCCAATACGGATCGGAATGTTTTTATCGCGCGCACAGTCAACCACCATGCGAATACGCTCTTCATTACCGATATTACCAGGGTTAATACGCAGACAATCGACGCCGTATTCCGCTACTTTCAGCGCAATGCGATAGTCGAAGTGGATGTCAGCCACCAGCGGCACGTTAACCCGCTGTTTGATGAGTTTGAACGCTTCTGCCGCGTCCATCGTCGGTACGGAGACACGGACGATATCAGCGCCAACGCGTTCCAGCGCCTTGATTTGATTGACCGTTGCTTCGACATCTGTCGTACGCGTATTGGTCATGGACTGTACGGCGATGGGAGCACCATCGCCAATCGGCACATTCCCAACGTAAATACGTGTTGATTTTCTACGTTGAATTGGAGCCTGGTTATGCATGAAAAATCTCCCGCGTTACCCGTCTGTTACTGCGCCGGTGATTGTTCGGCATTGAGGGTCAGACGCGCAACCTGGTTAGTTCTGATAAAACGACTCAGATCGACAGGTTTCCCTTGATACTGGATCTGTACTGCGGCTGGCGCACCAATTTTCAGTTTATACGGTGCCTGGCCGGTTAAATTCAAATTACCGTCTTTACGCTGCATCCCGCTAAACAATTTTTTACCGGTAGCATCAGTGACCTCCAGCCAGCAATCGGCAGTAAAGTTCATCACCAGCGCATTCGGATCAGCCGCCGGCGTGGTCACGCCAGCCTGATCGGTTGGCAACGGCGCAGCACCATCTGGCGTTGTTGCTGCCGTTGGTACCGGGGTCGCGGCGGTATCAACATTTGCCTGCGAAGGCGAAACAACCGCATTCCGTTGCGGATCAACAGCTGGTGCTGGCGCAGTTACGGCAGGTGTTTGCGTGTTGGTTGCGGTAGTATCCACAGACGCTGGCGGCGTGGACGTTGTAGCCGGGTCTGTAGTTGTCGACGTATTTAACGGAACACTCTGCCCCTGCTCGCTATTACTGCTCAGTTCCGCCGAAGATTGATCGGCCATAGTGGTGATCTCTTCCTGCTGAGCTTTGTGGTCTTGCCACCACCAGGCACCGCTCAGGCCGATAACCACAAACAACACCAGCCAGGTGAAGGTCATCAGCCAGCCGTCGCGTTTTTTGCGGCGTTTACCGAGGGAAAAACTCTGCATTGGCGCAACTTTTGCAGCCCGAAGTGGAGCCTGCTTTTCCAGCCCTGGCAGCAGTTCTTCTTCTGGAATATGTACCAGACGCGCATAAGAGCGGATATATCCGCGCAGGAATGTTGAAGCAAGATCGGCGGGTGCCTTATCTTCTTCAATGTCGCGTACCGTGGAAACCTTCAGGCAAAGTCGCTCGGCAACGGCCTGCTGACTAAGTCCTAGTTGTTCGCGAGCATTACGCAGGCGAGCGCCGGTAGTAAGTGCTTCATTTTGGTCGTGCGTGGCTTCAGTATTCATTCGCTGCAGGTACGTTTAAATGAGAATTGAGATGCCGGTGAACCATCATGCTCACCCACACCGCGAAACATCCGTTAAGTTAACCGTTATCATACAGTATAAGACCGTCTGTGTGCTCGTGACAAAGCCCACATTCACTGAGGCTAACTTACTGTTGCATCGTTACATACTGCCTTAAAGTCAGCAAAAACGCACCGTTAATATTGACCAGACAATTGCAACTTAATACTTCATTCATAAAAGATTACGCCACGGTACATAAAGTAACCGTGGCGTAATGGCTATCAGACCGCTTTAATATCGATGGCTTCACCCTGCATCCGTTTACGCAGAGTACGTTTCGTACGGTCGATAACATCGCCCGCCAACTGACCACAGGCAGCATCGATATCATCACCACGCGTTTTACGCACAATAGTGGTGAAACCGTAGCTCATCAGCACTTTTGAGAAACGGTCGATACGGCTGTTCGAACTGCGTCCATACGGCGCGCCCGGGAACGGGTTCCACGGGATCAGGTTGATCTTACACGGCGTATCTTTCAGCAGTTCCGCCAGTTGGTGCGCGTGTTCAGTGCCGTCGTTAACGTGGTCAAGCATCACGTATTCAATAGTGACTCGGCCCTGATTGGCGTTGGATTTCTCCAGATAACGGCGCACCGCAGCAAGGAACGTTTCGATATTGTACTTTTTGTTGATCGGCACAATTTCGTCACGAATTTCGTCGTTCGGCGCGTGCAGGGAAATTGCCAGTGCAACGTCGATCATATCGCCCAGTTTATCCAGCGCCGGAACTACACCGGAAGTGGAAAGCGTCACGCGACGTTTAGACAGGCCAAAACCGAAATCATCAAGCATGATTTCCATCGCCGGAACGACGTTGTTCAGGTTGAGCAGCGGCTCGCCCATGCCCATCATCACGACGTTAGTGATTGGGCGCTGACCGGTGACTTTTGCTGCGCCGACGATTTTCGCCGCACGCCACACCTGGCCAATAATTTCCGATACCCGCAGGTTGCGGTTAAAGCCCTGCTGGGCGGTGGAACAGAATTTACACTCCAGCGCACACCCCACCTGCGAAGAGACGCAGAGCGTGGCACGGTCGTCTTCCGGGATATACACCGTTTCGACGCGCTGATCGCCAACGGCGATCGCCCATTTAATGGTGCCGTCGGATGAACGCTGTTCTTCAACCACTTCCGGTGCGCGGATTTCCGCCACATCTTTCAGTTTGCCGCGCAACACTTTGTTGATGTCGGTCATCTCATCAAAGTTGTCGCAGCAATAGTGATACATCCACTTCATCACCTGATCGGCGCGGAAGGTTTTTTCACCTAAATCTTTAAAAAACTCCCGCATCTGCTGACGGTTGAGATCCAGCAGGTTGATTTTTCCATCTTTCGTGGTGACGTTTTCAGGTGTGACTAATTGTTCAGACATATGCTATTCCGGCCTCGTTATTACACGTTATGGCCCCTGGAGGGTTGAAAAAAGAAACGCCCCGGTGAGCGGCTGCTCGTCCGGGGGCGCTGCATTGTACAAATTCTGGCGCACGGATGCCACGTTTGCACGCGGCATTTACGAAATTATTAACGGGTGCGCGGGCACACTTCGCCTTCGCCGAAGAAATAAGCGATTTCGCGAGCGGCAGATTCGACGGAATCAGAACCGTGGGTACCGTTTTCGGTCAGGCTGTCAGCGTAATCAGCGCGCAGAGTACCAGCCAGTGCGTTTGCCGGATTGGTCGCGCCCAGCAGATCGCGGTGACGCTGAACGGCGTTTTCACCTTCCAGCACGGAAACCACGATCGGGCCAGAGGTCATGAATTCAACCAGACCATCAAAGAACGGTTTTCCATCGTGTTCAGCATAAAAGCCACGTGCCTGTTCAACGGTCAGGTGCAGCATTTTGGTGCCGACAATTTTGAACCCTGCAGCTTCAAAGCGCGCAAAGATATTACCAATGACGTTTTTTGCTACCGCGTTCGGTTTGATGATGGAAAAAGTACGTTCAATAGCCATTTTTACCTCTGTAAATTGTTCTGTTGTTGTCTGTACCAGCGTACGAGATGGCGCGGATTATAATGAGCAACAGGGCCGTTGACTATTGATGAAGGTAACATTTTTTTTAAAATAAAATGAGTTTTAGCAACAATCAGGGACAAAACAGACTATTGCATGACAAATTTCACTGTCGCGATTTGCCCCACATCATCCATCACCAGCAATTGATAATCACCTTTATCCGTCAAATGCAGGGTCACGTTGCGCCCGCGTTCAGTTAACGGTTCGCCATTCAGAAACCACCAGCGTTCACCTGCCCCTCCACTTGATTGCAACGGCAAAGTCGCTTCCGCTGCGCCCGGTAAACGTTTAATAATCGCGCCATCGCGAACGCCTGTCAGCTGCAGAGGGAGCTGGGCATCGTGACCGTATGGCGGGCAAATTGTCGAGGCCGGTGGTAAGCGCACAGCGCGACGTTCTGATGCGGGCAGCCAGGGTTCCAGCGGTAGCGGCCAGACATTTACCATTTCTTGCTTCGCCTGCGGGCAGTCAGCGGCGACGCGCTGCCCTTTGTCATCCAGCCAGATGGGGAAGCGAATGCCATTAATCCCTTCCTGCTCTGACAGTAACAGCGTTGGCGGCTGGCTGCCATCCAGCAGCCAGGTTGCCAGGCGGCGGCGACAGTTACCGTCACCTTCCGGCAAAGACTGTCCGCCCGGCCAGCAGATAACGCCACGAGTGACTGAGTTCGGGCGCGGGTCTTCCGGCAGATTCGCACTGCGCGACAGTAAGATATTATTGACCTGATTCAACAATGGTACGGCACTGGCAAAGCCAAACTGACCAACAACGGGCGTGCCGTCAGGTCTGCCAGTCCAGATCCCAATGACATAGCGAGCGTTAACCCCAATCGCCTAGGCGTCACGATAGCCATAGCTGGTGCCCGTTTTCCATGCCAGTGGGGCGACGCGCGGCAAGGCACTATCCGGCAAGGGTTGCGCTTCATCAGCCATAATCCGGCGAATGATCCACGCCGCCCCCGACGACATTAAAGGCCGTTCAAGCAGCGGAGTCAGGCTGTAAGCGCAATTTGCCTGCCTTGCCGTGGCGAGCAAACGCGGTATACGCTGCCGCCATATCTTCCAGTTTTGCACCAGCGCCGCCGAGAATGAGTGAAAGATTCGGCGCAGCGCCGTTGGGCAAATATAACGGCAATCCAACATTGCGTAACTTTGCCGCAAACCGTTTCGGTCCATAGGCTTCCAGCACCTGCACAGCAGGTAAGTTCAGCGAGCGCACCAGCGCCTCGCTCATGTTGATCGGGCCATGAAAACCGCTATCAAAGTTACCTGGTCGATAATCACCGGTGCGCCGGGGGACGTCTTGCAGCAGTGATGCCGGGTGGATCAAGCCTTCATCCAGCGCCAGACCATAAACAAACGGTTTGAGCACCGCTCCTGGCGATCGGATCGCATTGACCATATCAACATGACCAAAGCGTGAATCATCGTTGAGATCAACCGATCCCACCCAGCCGCGAACACGCATATCGGTATGATTAACCACGATCATCGCCAGTGAGCTGCGCGGTGGCAACCGCCCTTTCCAGTTTTGCGCCAGTTCTTCCAGACGTCGTTGAAGACCGGCATCCAGCGTAGTAACGATTTTGTCGCTTTTGCTTTTACCGAGCATCATGCGCGAAAACAGCGGTGCCAGTTGCGGCATTTGTCGGGGTGCCAGCCAGATGGGTTCTTCCCTTGACTCTTTTACCTGCTCACGGGACCACACACCTTGCGCAGCCATCCGTTCGAGCACTTTATTACGCGCGGCTTCGGCACGCTCCGGCCAACGATCCGGGCGCAGTCGGCTGGGCACTTGCGGTAACACCGCCAGCATTGCCGCCTCGGAATAGCTTAAATTCGCAGGCGATTTTCCGAGATAAGCCCAACTTGCCGCACCGCTCCCCTGCAACGTACCGCCAAACGGAGCGCGGTTAAGATACAAGATCAGAATTTCACGCTTAGACAAATGCCACTCCAGTTGCAACGCGCGCCAGAGCTGGAGAATTTTGCCACCAAATGTTTTGGGGTGAGGATCAAGCAGACGAGCAACCTGCATAGTGAGCGTGCTGCCACCGGAAATAACCCGTCCCGAAGTGAGATCTTGCCATACTGCGCGCGCCACCGAGAATGGATTAACCCCCGGATGCTTCCAGAACCAGCGATCTTCATAATTGATCAGCGCTTCAAGGTAACGTGCCCCTATTAAGTTGTCAAGCATGTTATGACCCCTGCGGGGTATAAAAAGTC